>NZ_JACFQD010000041.1:0-279 GCF_016101635.1 Gilliamella sp. M0320 | reverse complement strand
TGTAAAGAGGGTTGGCGCCAACCCTCTTAACTCGGACGTAATCACCGTATAGAAACAACCACAAAACAACAAAACGTCCGAAACTAAAACAACCAAAAAATTTTGAGGAACGGGGTTTTTAAAGCCAAAATCCCGCCTAAAGTTTCTCCGAAATAGGTTTTAAGCGAGTAATCAAGCGGTAATATTACATTAATCTTTACAAAAGTTAACAATTAAACCGTCAAAAAAAGTTGCATGGTTTTTTGCAATCACTATACTTTTATAGCATATTTATACGAA
>NZ_JACFQD010000040.1:0-279 GCF_016101635.1 Gilliamella sp. M0320 | reverse complement strand
ACACTACCATCGGCACTACGGCGTTTCACTTCTGAGTTCGGCATGGGGTCAGGTGGGACCACCGCGCTATTACCGCCAGACATATTCTGTCTTCTCTTCTCTCAATTGATGTGCATTATCTCATATCCACATCAATCGCTCAATCCGGAACAAACTGTTCGAGTATCTATTAATCTATCTCTACCTTCGCGTATCCAAAACAACTCCGAGTTGTAAGGTTAAGACTCTCGGTTCATTAGTATCAGTTAGCTCAATGTATCACTACACTTACACACCTGA
>NZ_JACFQD010000039.1:0-287 GCF_016101635.1 Gilliamella sp. M0320 | reverse complement strand
TCGTTTCTTTCAGCTTGTTCCTAATTGTTAAAGAGCTTTATCTTTCTATTCATTCGAATATCAAATAAATACAAACATAATTTTTTTGAAAAATAGCTTCATCACATTTTATGGCGTCCCCTAGGGGATTCGAACCCCTGTTACCGCCGTGAAAGGGCGATGTCCTAGGCCTCTAGACGAAGGGGACTTAACTATTTTTCGATAAACAAACAATCTGTGTGAACACTTACGAGCTCTTCGTAAGGAGGTGATCCAACCGCAGGTTCCCCTACGGTTACCTTGTTACG
>NZ_JACFQD010000038.1:0-294 GCF_016101635.1 Gilliamella sp. M0320 | reverse complement strand
CGTGACCACTTGCGTGGTCGCCGCGGGAGATTGTAAAGAGGGTTGGCGCCAACCCTCTTAACTCGGACGTAATCACCGTATAGAACTAGCCACCAAACAACAAAACGTCCGAAACTAAAACAACCAAAAATTTTGAGGAAAGGGGTTTTTAAAGCTTAAAAATCCCCCTAAAGTTTCCCCGAAATAGGTTTTAAGCAAGTAATTAAGACGTAATATTACATTCACCTTTACAAAAGTTAACAATAAAACCATCAAAAAAAGTTGCATGGTTTTTTGCAATCACTATACTTTTAT
>NZ_JACFQD010000037.1:0-306 GCF_016101635.1 Gilliamella sp. M0320 | reverse complement strand
AACCTCACTCAGTTGTCAGCACATTGCGAATGTCGCTAAATTAAATACACCAAACTTATTTGCCAAAATAAACGTTTATTATTGGAACTAGTTGATTTTATAACTAACGTTAGCGATTTATTGGATGGGTTTTGGCTTTAAAAACCCCGTTCCTCAAAATTTTTAGTTCTTTATTTTTTAGTTGTTTGAGTTTCGGACGTTTGTTGTTTTGCGGTTATTTTTATACGGTGATTACGTCCGAGTTAAGAGGGTTGGCGCGAACCCTCTTTACAATCTCCCGCGGCGACCACGCAAGTGGTCACGATG
>NZ_JACFQD010000036.1:0-314 GCF_016101635.1 Gilliamella sp. M0320 | reverse complement strand
TCCTTGGTACTAACATACCAATATCATTAAAACTCTGACCGGAAGCTGGTAAAATGATAGGATGGTTTCTTGAATCATTGGTTGTGGGAGTAAATGTTCTTCCATCAGAAAGGGATATCCCGAGTAGCGCTTCGGTATTTGTTACCCGAGTACGACCACCATCAAAGGTTAAATAAGGTGCTGAGCCATAAATAATATTGGTCGTTTTAGTGGTTAATGCATAATTAGCAAAAGAGATAGACTGTAATACAACCACGGTTAATACCAAAACCATCTGCCGAGATAAACAGACTAAACCAAGAAATTTTGAAAAA
>NZ_JACFQD010000003.1:284413-307702 GCF_016101635.1 Gilliamella sp. M0320 | reverse complement strand
GCGCGAACCCTCTTTACAATCTCCCGCGGCGACCACGCAAGTGGTCACGATGTGACTGCCTTCCGCCTTCGTTCGCTCTTAACGCACCGGCTGTGATTTGTTCCTGACAAAGCACCGCCTTGGCAAACATCCCTGTTTGCCATGCTAACCTCTCTCAGTTGTCAGCACATTGCGAATGTCGAGCCACAAAACCGCTTTTATCGCCCTAACGTTATTTTTCTTATCCTTAGCTTTAATATCTAAGAACTAAGAAATAATAGCTAAGGATATACACAGAGTCCGTAGCCGTGGCCGTAGTCATTAACTCGACCATAGTCCGTGAAAACGGCCAATCTTTTGTTCCGATCCCTCGACAGATCACTCGTCAAATAGGCTGGATCACCATTGGCTCTGCCGAAGTTGGCGGCAGTGTAATCGGACAACCGCCCCCATTCCGAGGAAAATCCTGCACCAATGTAGCGCATGTACCAATAATTAGATGACGAAGGCGTTGCACCTACTGCATCTGGACATATGCCTTGACTCACATTCCTACTTGAACAAAACGCATTAGTTAAATCCTTGACCTTTGGAACACGGTATCCTCCAATCTTATTACACCAAGATTCCGTACTAGAATAGGTATATTGGTTCCTATCTCCACGATTAACAAACCACTGCTTTAACACAAATCCATATTTGACCACCGCATTACCACTACTATCACGACCCACTAACTCAAATGTCTGCGGTAAAGATAGGCTATCGATTCTACCTGGATTTTCTGATTCCCATTGCGATGGTGTAGTAACAGGACCCGTTAGGGTGACTCGAACCTCGCCTCTTGTTGAACCGGTCATCGTCGCAGTAATACCACCATGCGAAACCGGCGCCCAAGATAAGGCTTGACTACCACCACCAATATCTAAATCAAAATACAGACCATTAGCACCAGTAGTCGGGAAGTTTAAACCATAAGACGATGGCGTAGCTGACTGTGTTAGAAAACCCTTATAACTGTTCCATATGTCAACTGGACCTGCGTGGGTTAAAGATAAGTTAGGTCTTGCATAACAAATCTCTGGCGCTGCCTTAGGGTTAATATAATAAGTGACATTACCTGCAAAACTACTTTCATTAGGTACCCCATAACGTGTTTTTAATGTACCTTCAATATTAGATAAGGTTAATTTATAAGGTGCCTTATCGTTACAAATAGTCAGCACTTCATTACGGGCAACAGGTCGATCCCATCTATCAACAATAGATAAATTTAAACTACCGGTAGCGGTGATACCATTAACTCCTTGACCATCGCCATCATCATCACCCCAATAATTATACGGTGTGCCAATAAGTGAACTTAATACAATAGAATGAGTATTCGTTGGTACTAACATATCAATATCATTAAAACTCTGACCAACAACAGGTAACTCGATAGGATGTCTTACTGAACTATTGGTTGTGGGAGTAAATCTTCTACCATCAGAAAGGGATATCCAAAGCAGACCCTCCGAATTTGTGACCCGGGTACGACCGCCATCAAAGGTAAAATAAGGTGCTGAACCTTGAATAATATTGGTCGTTTTAGCGGTTAATGCATGATTAGCAAAAGAAATAGAAAGTAAAACAACCACGGTTAATACCAAAACCATCTGTCGAGATAAAAAGGCTAAAATAAGAAATTTTGAAAACGCTTGCCGAATTTGCTGGAAAAATAAATTGTAGTGAGATAATAGACCGTGCGTGCTTAACTTTACTAACGTTAAATTATAGGTTGGGCAGGTTTGGTGTTTGGTGTTTGGTGTTGTAAATTATAATACATATTCGACATTCCTGTCAATATAATTTAATGATTTATTTAAAATTTTAAGCCTAATGGCATAAAATTTATCCATTCGTATAAATATGCTATAAAAGTATAGTGATTGCAAAAAACCATGCAACTTTTTTTGATGGTTTAATTGTTAACTTTTGTAAAGATTAATGTAATATTACCGCTTAATTACTCGCTTAAAACCGATTTTGGGGAAACTTTAGGGGATTTTTGGGCTTTAAAAACCCCTCTCCTCAACTTTTTTTGGTTGTTTGAGTTTCGGACGTTTGTTGTTTTGGGGTTGTTTCTATACGGTGATTACGTCCGAGTTAAGAGGGTTGGCGCGAACCCTCTTTACAATCTCCCGCGGCGACCACGCAAGTGGTCACTGCGTGACTACAACCACAAGACTAATAAGTGAAAAATAAGACCTAAGGATAAATACAAAGCCCATGCCTATTATCTTTAGCACCATTTTGATATACATCACCACCGTCCGAGTTAACGACAAAGTGGTTACTACCTGTTTCATCACTTGTCCAATAATCGTAGCCGCTGCCAAAGTTGGCACCAATGTAAGTGAACGCGTAGCCCCACTCAGCAAAAAAACCAGATCCAATACGTCGCTGATAATAATTATTAGGTGCTGAAGGCGTGGCTCCGACCGCACCTTGACAGTGAGAACCAGAAGCAACACCTTGACAACTTGCATTAGTTAAATCTTGAACCTTAGGCATACGATATCCTATATTAGTACACCAAGATGATGCATTAGAATAATTGTAATAAATATTTCCACGATTGATAATCCACTGCTTTAACACAAAACCATATTTTACGACTTCATTACCAAGACTATCTCGACCAACTAACTCAAATGTTTGAGGTAATGTCGGATGTCCTATACTTCCCAAATTACTTGAATTAATGGAACTCCATTGCAATGGTGTAGCTACAGGGCCTTCTAAAAGAACTCTAACGCTTGTACCTGAAGCATTAGGCGTCATAGTAGCCTTAATATCGCCATTAGGTGAAACAGGAGCCCAAGATAATGGACCACTATTTATTATATCTAAATCAAAATACAAATTATTAGCACCAACAGTAGGGAAGTTTAAATCATATGATGATGGTAAAACTGATTGTGTAAGAAAACCTTTATCAGGGTTCCAAATAGAGGCAGGACCTGAATATAGTGGTACTGCACCGTTAGTTAAACTTGGTTTAGCAAAACATACTGAAGACGTTGTCTTAGAATTGATATAATAGGTAACATTACTTGGGTTAAAACTACTACTTTTAGGTATACCATAAAGAGTGGTTAATGAACCTGCTGTACTCGATAAAATTAATTTATACGGCGATTTACAAGCAGTAAGCATATCATTACGTGCAACCGGTTGGTTATTTTTATCTACAATAGTTAATTTTAAACTACCAGTAACAATTATACCACTAGGATCCTGACCATCACCGTCATCATCACCCCAATAATTATATGGTTGACCTATGAGAGCATTTAAACCAATTTCATTAGTATCAGTAGGTACCATCATGTCAATATCGGTAAAACGCTGATAATCCTTAGGTAATTTGATAGGCGTTGATGGACTTGAATTATTCGTTGTTGGGGTATATTTAGTACCATCGGATAGGCTTATCCAAAGAAGCCCATCAGTATTAGTCACTCGAGTTTCACCTCCATCAAATGTTAAATATGGCGCATTACCATGTATAGGTTTTGATGTTTTAGCCGTTAATGCGTGGCTGGTATAGGAAGTTATTAGCAACAAGCTAAACGATAACCATAAAAAGATCTGCCGAGACAAAAATGATTGAAGCAAGGATCGCGCAAAATTTCGTGGGATCTCGCTTATAGCAAAAAATGAATATTGAGAGCTTAACTTTGATGAATTTAAATTATAAGTTGGGCAGGTTGGGTGTTGGGTGTTGGGTGTTGTAAATTATAATGCATTTTAACATCCTTTGTCAAGTAATCTCATGTTTTATTTTACTTTATTTCATCTTAACCGACTAAATCACCACCAAATATTGCGATTAAAATTATCTGTAAAGTATAGTGTCTGAAAAAAATCGACGCAACTGCATTTAATAGTTTAATTGTTAAATTTTGTAAATATTATTATAAAGTTATATCATTAAAATATAGTTTTAATTCTTAAAAATGTATTTTTCAACTTTTGGGTATAACATACGATATAAATATTAAACAGATTGCATCAATCGCTTTTAAAATTCTATTTTTAACCTACTCAATAAGCAGTGTACTACTTGATGTTACCTATACTGCCACTTATATATTTCTAAACTACCTACACGGTAGTGAACGATGACTATCGGTCGGGTTGCGAAACACTTGTTTTCTAAACTACCTACACGGTAGTGAACGTAGGTTCTTCCGTTGTATTTAAAGATACTATCTTTCTAAACTACCTACACGGTAGTGAACTGAGCTGCATTTAGATAACTTTTAACTTCGTCTTTCTAAACTACCTACACGGTAGTGAACTTAAAATTGATAGTCTGGGAACTGATACGCTATTTCTAAACTACCTACACGGTAGTGAACCATTTAATGCCGCTAGAATTTTTTCTTTCATTTTTCTAAACTACCTACACGGTAGTGAACAACGTGAGATTACCGGCTCATTAACGTATGTTTTTCTAAACTACCTACACGGTAGTGAACTAGAATCCAATATACTATAAATGCAGTTGGCAAAAAGGCAAAGCGCAATTTTACTATTAAAAACCCTTTTTTTGAGCCATTTTACAACATATTGATTTTTAAATACTTTATTTTAAGTTAAAAAAAAGGGTTAACAATAAGTAGGAATTTAAGCTTTAAAAACCCCTCTCCTCAAAATTTTTTTGGTTGTTTTAGTTTCGGACGTTTTGTTGTTTGGTGGTTATTTCTATACGGTGATTACGTCCGAGTTAAGAGGGTTGCCGCCAACCCTCTTTACAATCTCCCGCGGCGACCACGCAAGTGGTCACGATGTGACTGCCTTCCGCCTTCGTTCGCTCTTAACGCACCGGCTGTGATTTGTTCCTGACAAAGCACAGCCTTGGCAAACATCCCTGTTTGCCATGCTAACCTCACTCAGTTGTCAGCACGTTGCGAATGTCGCTAAATTAAATACACCAAACTTATTTGCCAAAATAAACTTTTATTATTGGAATTAGTTGATGTTATAACTAACGTTAACGATTTGTTGGATGGATTTTGGCTTTAAAAACCCCTCTCCTCAAAATTTTTTATTCTTTTCGTTTCGGACGTTTCGTTGTTTGGTGGTTATTTCTATACGGCGATTACGTCCGAGTTAAGAGGGTTGCCGCCAACCCTCTTTACAATCTCCCGCGGCGACCACGCAAGTGGTCACTGCGTGACTGCCTTCCGCCTTCGTTCGCTTTTAACGCTCCTTGGCAAACATCCCTGTTTGCCATGCTAACCTCTCTCAGTTGTCAGCACATTGCGAATGTCGCACCACAAAATCGCTTTTTATCGCCCTAACGTTATTTTTCTTATCCTCTGCTTTAATACCTAAGAACTAAGAAATAATAGCTAAGGATAGACACAGACTCCGCCATATGCTGAGTCGGAGCGATGCCATTTATGTATTTGACCATAATACCCTCGATTAGTACAATTGGTAATCGAAAAAATCTTACCTTCCTCCGCCATATCTTGCGTACCATAAAAATACCCAGTACCGAAGTTGGCAGAGTAACTGCATATATACCCCCATTCCGCGAAAAATCCACCACCAATGTGACGACGGGCAGTATTATCAGGTGACGAAGGCGTTGCACCAACTGCACCTCGACAGTCATAATGAACTGAGTTCATTCCCCGACAAGACGCATTAGTTAAATCCTTGACCTTTGGAAGACGGTATCCAATCTTATTACACCAAGATTCCATACTAGAATAGGTATAACTATCATAACCACGATTAACAAACCACTGCTTTAACACAAATCCATATTTGACCACCGCATTACCCCTACTATCACGACCGACTAACTCAAATACCTGCGGTAAAGATGGTTTGTCGATTCTACCTGGATTTTCTGAGGCCCATTGATTACGGTCTGTGACGGCAGGACCCGTTAGGGTGACTCGAACACTGGTACTTGTTGAATTGGTCATCGTCGCCTTAATACCACCATGAGAAACCGGCGCCCAAGATAAGGCCTGACTAACACCACCAATATCTAAATCAAAATACAAATTATGAGCACCAGTAGTCGGGAAGTTTAAACCATAAGACGATGGTGTAACTGACTGTGGTAGAAAACCCTTATCAGATTCCCAAACGGCAGCAGAAAGACCTTTCCATGTATAGTCAGAGAGTCTTCTGTCTCCTAGGTCAGGTCTTGCAAAACAAATCACTGGCGTTTCCTTAGGATTAATATAATAAGTGGCATTACCTGCCGTAAAACGACTTTCATTAGGTACCCCATAACGTGTTGTTAATCTACCGCTAGTATTAGATAAGGTTAATTTATATGGCGCTTTATCGTCACAAATAGTCAGTACTTTATTACGGGCAACAGCTCGACCATTTTTATCGACAATGGATAACTTTAAACTACCGGTAGCGGTGATACCATCAATCCCCTGACCATCGCCATCATCATCACCCCAATAATTATACGGTGTGCCAATAAGTGAACTTAATGCAATAGAATTAGTATTCCTTGGTACTAACATACCAATATCATTAAAACTCTGACCAGAAGCAGGTAACTCGATAGGATTAGTTGAACTCGAATTATTGGTTGTCGGAGTAAATGTTCTTCCATCAGAAAGCGATATCCCAAGTAGCGATTCGGTATTTGTGACCCGGGTACGACCACCATCAAAGGTTAAATAAGGTGCTGAGCCATAAATAATATTGGTCGTTTTTGTGGTTAATGCATAATTAGCAAAAGAGATAGACTGTAAAACAACCATAGTTAATACCAAAACCATCGGCCGAGATAAAAAGGCTAAACCAAGAAATTTTGAAAAATTTTGCCGGAATTTCGGAAATTTTGGAAATTGTCGAAATAATAAACTGCAGTGAAATAATAAACGGTGTGAGCTTAACTTTAGAAAGGTGAAATTATAGGTTGGGCAGGTTGTGTGTTGTGTGTTGTGTGTTGAAAATTATAATCCATATCAGATATCCTTGTCAATCCAATTTTATGATTTATTTAAAATTTTAAGCCTAACGGCATAAAATTTATCCATTCGTATAAATATGCTATAAAAGTATAGTGATTGCAAAAAACCATGCAACTTTTTTTGATGGTTTAATTGTTAACTTTTGTAAAGGTGAATGTAATATTACCGCTTAATTACTCGCTTAAAACCAATTTCGGGGAAACTTGGGCGGGATTTTTAGGCTTTAAAAACCCCTTTCCTCAAAATTTTTTGGTTCTTTATTTTTTGGTTGTTTGTGTTTCGGACGTTTGTTGTTTTGTGGTTGTTTCTATACGGTGAATACGTCCGAGTTAAGAGGGTTGGCGCCAACCCTCTTTACAATCTCCCGCGGCGACCACGCAAGTGGTCACGATGTGACTGCCTTCCGCCTTCGTTTGCTCTTAACGCACCGGCTGTGATTTGTTCCTGACAAAGCACCGCCTTGGCAAACATCCTTGTTTGCCATGCTAACCTCACTCAGTTGTCAGCACGTTGCGAATGTCGCTAAATTAAATACACCAAACTTATTTGCCAAAATAAACTCTTATTATTGGAACTAGCTGATGTTATAACTAACGTTAGCGATTTATTGGCGGGATTTTAGGCTTTAAAAACCCCGTTCCTCAAAATTTTTTAATTGTTTGAGTTTCGGACGTTTGTTGTTTTGCGGTTGTTTCTATACGGTGATTACGTCCGAGTTAAGAGGGTTGGCGCGAACCCTCTTTACAATCTCCCGCGGCGACCACGCAAGTGGTCACGATGTGACTGCCTTTCGCCTTCGTTCGGTCTTAACGCTCCTTGCCAAACATCCCTGTTTGCCATGCTAACCTCACTCAGTTGTCAGCACGTTGCGAATGTCGCTAAATTAAATACAGCAAACTTATTTGCCAAAATAGACTTTTATTATTGGAACTAGCTGATGTTATAACTAGCGTTAGCGATTTATTGGCGGGATTTTAGGCTTTAAAAACCCCTTTCCTCAACTTTTTTTGGTTGTTTAAGTTTCGGACGTTTTGTTGTTTTGTGGTGGTTTCTATACGGTGATTACGTCCGAGTTAAGAGGGTTGGCGCCAACCCTCTTTACAATCTCCCGCGGCGACCACGCAAATTGTTTGTTATTGTTTGTTTTAGTGTCGGTTTAAGGTCATGATGATAAATAATGTTAGTTATAGTTGATCTCCATCATGATTTTGCAAAAAAATTATTTCAATCTTTTAAATTCGCGTTAGGATAGTCATGTAACAATTGGATTTCATTTAAAATTAGTATCATACTGAACCAATACCGTTGGCCTTCACCAATAAAATGGTAAAGCCAAGTTTAAATATTGTGAGGAGGCGTTATGTACAAAAAAATATTAGTTCCGATTGATGTGCTTGAAGATGAACTCACTCAAAAAGTGATCCCTCATGTTGAGTGTTTAGCAAAATTATCCAATGCACAAGTTATCTTCTTTCATACCTTACCGGTTGCATCGGCTATCGTGAATGCTTACTCATTTGGTTTTGATGAGTTTAAAGATCAAGCTACTGTACAAACAGAACAGTGGTTACATCGTTTGATTGATACGATTAATTTACCACGGGAAAATTTATCTTTTTCAATCGCTTTTGGTAATCCAAGAGATGAGATCTTACATATAGCCGAAGAAATTGAACCAGATCTAATTATTTTAGGTTCAAGACGTCCTAATATCTCAACACACTTACTGGGATCAAATGCCTCAGGAGTGGTGCGTGGCGCACAAACATCAGTGTTAGTGGTACGCTAGATTTAATTTAAAATTTACTTCCGAATAAAGAGGGTTCGCGCAAATCCACTTTACTCGGACGTAATCTCGATATTGAAATTGCTGCCAAACAATAAAACGTCTGAAATTCAATGAACAACGATTTGTTGCAATTACATGTAGTTTAACTAATTTAGTGGTTAATAAAACTTATCGAAAATAAGTGATTGATAAGCCATTTAGACAATAGGCCCAAAATCACACAGACCATCGTTGCTGGATAACTTTATAACACAACTGACAGTTGATTATTACTGTTATATCGGTTTTAATGCTCATCTTTCGCCATGAATCTAAAGAGAATAGTTGCAATGAGAATTATCTTAGCATCGACATCGTTATCACGTAAAAAGGTATTGGAAAAATTAGCCATTCCGTTTGAGTGTGTACCCCCCATTTGTGATGAAACGCCTTTGCTAAATGAAAGTGCACAGCAATTGGTGGCGCGTTTAGCTAATGCCAAAGCGCAGTCGTTAGTGGCTAATTATCCTGATAGTTTGATTATTGGTTCTGATCAAGTAGGTGTATTGGATGATCAGATTGTTTGCAAACCACATACCATTGAAAATGCCCAACAACAATTGAGAAATAGCAGTGGTAAAGCGTTTTACTTTTATACCGGAATGACCGTCATTGATACTCGTACCGGCCAATCGCAAACAATTTGTGAACCGTTTAAGGTTACTTTTCGCCAGTTAACTGATGCAGAAATTGATGCTTATATCGCGAAAGAGATGCCACTACAATGTGCTGGTAGTTTCAAATGTGATGAATTAGGTATCACCCTTTTTGATAAGCTTGAAGGTGATGATATTAATTCATTAGTTGGATTACCGCTGATAAAGTTAAATAAAATTATGATCGATATGGGCTGTAATCCACTATTGTTATAATTACTCGAGATACCATTAGTGCAAACTAATCGATTAATCGACCTGAGGACATTTTTAGCGTTCTTTGGCTATAATTTGCTACATCATTATCATGAGTAACAATTAATAGTCCTGTACCTTGTTGGTGAATCTCGGTTAATAATGCCATAATTTGTGCGGAGCTTTCTTCATCAAGATCGCTGGTAGGTTCATCGGCAATCACTAATTGTGGCTGACAAATCAGCGCCCGTAAAATAGCAATTCGACGCATTTCTCCTCCCGACATATTCGCGGGATAAGTATCTTTTAAGTAGCCGATTTTAGCCTTTTCAAGCAGTTCCAGCGCATAATTTAAGCTAGATTGGTTTTCCCGTTTAGTTAAATAAAATGGTAAGCGAATATTTTCCAGTGCGGTTAAATTGGGTAATAAACTACTACCTTGTGGAATGTAGCCAATATTTTGATTACGAAATGCTGATACCTGCTTATCATCAAGTTCAAATAAGTTGGTACCATTAATAGTAATTTTACCTTGAGTAGGAGTTAATAACCCAGCAATCATATTAAGTAACGTCGTTTTACCACTACCTGATTTGCCCATAATAGTGATAAAGTCGGTTTGTGCCATTGAAAAACTAACATTATCTACCGCTGAGAAATGTTGCGAACCACGTTGATAATCTTTGCGAAGGTTTTTGACATCCAATAACATTATTCACCCTCTCTTAATGTTTGATAAGTATCAAATTTAGTCAACGATAATGCCGAATAAATACTAGACAGTGGACCAATAATTAACGTCAACATAAATACCATTAATGCATAAATAAATCCGTCAGTAATGGAAATGTTCATACATGGCAAACCTATCGACTGGCAAATCAATAAGCTAAAGGCATAAATTAATACACCAGCGATCACAATACCGGCAATGCCACCTAAGGCGCTAATAATAAGTGATTCTCGTAGTAACATTTTGACCAGATCACTACGTGAAGCGCCTAAAATACGTAATAGACTTATTTCACGTTTACGTTCATTAAGTGATGATGAAAATATCACAAAGATAACAATAATTGCCAATACCCAGAAAATTGCCGATAAACTATAGACAATAGTTGAAAAACCATTTAGCCATTTGGAAATATTACTTAACATGCCTTTGGTCATCACAAAATCAATATTGTAGTCAATGGCATATTTCGGCATCATCTGATTAACAACATCTTTAGGCTGATAATCAGGATCGACTTTAACAAAAATTGATGATACATAGTTAGCAAAGTGTTCAGTATCGCCTTCAATTAGGTTCGCTTCTTTCATCAGTAACTGTGCTGTCGGGATTGTCATAAATACAGAGGTATCAAAGCCCATTCCGGTACTATCCATTTTGGCTGCGACTTTAAATGGATGATTAAAAAACTTAATTTCATCACCGACATTGGCGGTAATTTTGCTACCAACAACAACCTGATTATTGTTCAATGGTTGGTTTAACTGCGTTTGCAACCAAGGTTTGATCACAAAATCACTTTGCTGATCAAAACCAATTAGTTGTACTTTAGAGGTACAGCAACCCGCATTTAACGAAGCGATAAACAGTTGGGGGGAGACAGCTTTAACCCCTTTGATTACTTTAATTTTATCCATCAAATCCGCTTTTAGATAAAAACTGCTTGGTTCACCACGTAACAATGCCACTTCAAGATTTTTTTCATAACCGTAAGGTACAACAAGAATATCCGCGCCTAAACGATTAGCCATACCGGAAATACCTAAACTCAAATTTTTCATTAACACGCTACCGCCAAATAGCGTAGCGGAAAACAGCATAATAATGATAATCAAACAACAACTCCGAAATGGTCGTCTTTGAATGTTTCGCCATGCTAAATTTGCTATAGTAATCGGTTTTTCTTGCATGTTTTAGTTCTCGTTTTTATATCTTGTTGTATTAAGGCTGATGGTGACTAATGTTGATTGTTGATACTTACTTAATACTGTTTATCTTATTTGTTTATTTACTTGTTTATTCAAATAGAGCACATTGCTAATTGCTGCAATTGCCAAAACGATAGCTAATAAAATCAGTGCAGGTTTGGCACCCATATTACAACGCATCATCTCATTGCCACAAACACCAATTAAAATAGTTGGAATAGCTGCCGCTAAAACTGCAGTGCAAGCTAACGCCATACTCAATCCCATACGGACAAATAGTGAGCGACTAAATAGTACTAACGCACCAATGGCAATCACTAAACTACCAATACCAATTTCAGCCCTTGCAGTCCAAAAGCATTTCATGATTTTACCTGGAGTTGAATGCATATGTATATGCCCATCCCCTGCCACCGTTGTAGCAGGTATAGCTTGCGCATCAGGTAACGGGCAGACAGGTAAAATATAAAGCGGAAACAAAATAAGTAGTGCCCCGATAAATATAAACAATACAGATGTAACAACACGATTTTTCATAAATATAGACCCTTTAATTATTAATTATTGATAATACTTGCTACCTTACCATGTTCAAGAACCACCGTAGTCTGCGCATGTTTTGATACTTCAGGCGAATGCGTAACAACGATGATTGTACTTCCTTCTTCGTGAAGTTGATGTAGTAAGTTCATAACCATTGCTTCATTACTTTCATCTAAGTTACCAGTTGGCTCATCAGCTAAAATCAGTTTTGGATAATTAATTAGCGCTCTGGCAATACAGACCCTTTGCTGTTCACCACCCGATAATTGGCGCGGTAAATGTTTGGCCCGTGCCGCAAGTCCAACTCGTTCTAATGCTTGTAAGGCTTCTTTTTCATCTACCATACTGTGATAATATTGCGCCACCATTACGTTTTCTAATGCAGTTAAATAGGAAACAAGATGGAATTGTTGAAAGATTAGACCAATCTTATCACGGCGAATTTCCGTCAGCTGTGGTAATGACAACTGGGTAATATCTTGTCCATCTAAAATCACAGAGCCTAATGACGGTTTATCCATACAACCAATAATATTCATTAAGGTTGTTTTACCACTGCCTGATGGCCCCATAATAGATAACCATTTACCCTCTTCAACGGTTAAATTAACTTCAGACAAGGCATGTAATGAGCCATAGATTTTAGATACATTATTCACTTCGAGCATATTCATACTTTACTATCCTATTCGCCACGTAAAACTAATGCTGGTTCAACTTCAAGTGCACGTTTTACTGGAATCAAACACGCAATAATGGTTACCACAGCCGAAATAATAATCGTTGTTGGTATTAAATAAAATTCAATTACAATTGATCGCCCAAATACGTTAGCACTGATTACTTGAGCAAAAATCAGACCACAAATCACGCCAATCACACCACCGACAATACCTAAGATTAATCCTTCGGCTAAAAATTCTTTGGCAATACTTTTGTTGGTTGCACCAATAGCCTTTTTCAGACCAATCTCTTTACGGCGCTCCATAACGACCGTCATCATAGTGGTGGCGACACAGATCATCGTCAAAATTAACACCACTAGTGTGACCAAATAGAGTAAAGATGACAGTTTACCAAGTACCGATGCTTCCGATTGTGTTACCCATTTTATAAGATGCGGTTCGACCGTGCTGGAATTATCTTTAATGGTTTGAATATAGCGCTGTAACTCATCTTGCGTTGCCGTAATACTTATTTCGACCACTTCGGCTTGATTGTTTTCTTCGAGTAACGTTTCCAGATCATTGAGTTCAATAAAGATAAAGTTATCCTCAGCTCGACCGGTTTTGACGATGCCGGTAATAGTTAATTCTTCATCGAAGCGCGAATTTTGTTTAGATTTTCCTGAAATCGGCATCGTACTACCAATGCTAAGCTTAGCAAAATGGGCAATATCGGTACCGATCATAATTTCATTTGGATTTTTCGGCACTTCACCTTCAATTTTCCAATAAGGGCTAGTATTGATAACTTGATCAAACTGGGTGCCGACAATGGTATAAGGCTGTTGATTACTGCGGATAGAGTCATAACGAAATGGGGTAACCCCTAATAGCTTATCTTGCGGGAGTAAGCTTACGGCTTTTTTTACTTCGGTCATTGGCATGGTAGGTTGATTATTAGCCGGCATCAACAGCAGATTGGCACCATAAGAGCGAAACTCTTGTCCCATTTGTCTTGGGATATCATAACAAAGTGTAACCATACCAAGTAAAACCGTGGCTCCTATCGCTACACCGAGTAGAGCAATAGCAATCCGGGAACGACGGCGAATTAACGAACTAAGCAGCGTTTTTAAAATAAAGCGTTGATTTTTATTCATCATCATTTAGCCTCACTTACCGACCATGCAACACATCGGTTGGGCGTAAAAACATCATAATACGTAGTGCCGGTAAACTGCCTAATAAGGTGATCATGCTTACCATAATTAACACCAGTGGAATAATTATCATCTTAGGTTCAACAAACGAACCAAATACCGTTTGGCCAATAATTTGCGCAAAGCCAAGACCGACAAAATAACCAACCATCCCCCCGAGTAAAGCAATGATCAGTATTTCAGTAAGGATTAACATCGCTACCGAAATATTTGTTGCCCCTAACGCTTTTAATAAACCAATTTCAGTACTACGCTCAATCACATTGGCAGTAACTAAATTGGATATTGCTAGCGCCGAGCAGATTAAGGATAAAACAGTTAACAATAGCATTAATAACTGCGTTTTTTGTAAGATTGATCCTTCTGATTCAGCGACTTGCATAATTGCTTTAACCCTAACATCGGGCATTAACTCCTCCAATTGATAGGCTATCGAACTGATATAAGCGGTACAGTACCATGTATCCCATTCGGTGCGAGATAAGCTATTTGGATCTTGAGCTGCTTTACGGGCTAAATCATTTTCGGGCGTGGTTAATGCACTCACTTCTACCCGTTCAACCAAACCATCTTTATTAGCCAGATTTTGCGCGACAGGAAGTGACACATAAAGCTGAGAATCTTCGATCCCACCACTATGGAATATATTATTTACAGTTAAAGTAACTTTTTTATTGGTTAATGGTGAAATTAGCTCAAGGCTATCACCTAGTTTAAGATTCAATTGCTTGGCAATGGTCTCACCCACCATTACACCTTGCAAATTATCATCCTTCATAGTGTTGCCTTCAATTGACCACCATGACTTCATAGCTAACATGCCAGTGTCAACTTCATCACCAGTTGGTATAGTCAGATGTTTATTAAACCAAGTTCCAACTAAGCTAACTGGTTTATCATTAACTGTTACTTGTGTAGTAAGATAAGGTGCAAAATCAACAATATTATATGCCCAGAAGATCATCTTAATCTTTACTAAATCATCTTGCTTGATATATTGAATGGCAGCTTGTGTATCTGTATTATCCAGTTGATATAACTCATTAACCAATGCAGCCCCTTTGGGAACGATATTTAAATTAGCACCGTAGGCCTTTAATTCCTGATTAACTTTATCACCGACATCAAACATTACATTTAACATGGCAGTCGCCAGCGATACACCTAAAGCAACGGTTAAGGCAATTAAAAATAGCTTCTTTTTTTGACGAACTAACACGCTAAGTAACATTCTACGAAACATATTTTCTTCCTTTTAAAACCATTTACTTAAAACGACTTTTTTCAGCTTCAAGATGCGTAGGTCGAATAATCATATTGCCATCTAAAATTTCATATTTAAGTGGAACGGGATTACAACCACCAGAAAAACCAATAGTCGCAATATTCATCACGACATCACATAAAATACAGACAACTTGATTTCCTCGTTGATAATAACCACTTGCCCCACAAATATCACAAGCATCAAAACCGACCCCATAGGCATTTTCACTTTTCTTAATCACAATAAATCTTACTAATGTGCCATCGGTTGTTTTATAACCATAACGATGCAAATTGCCGTCATTAACTTGTTCTAATGGAATAACAATTAAACCATCAGCATTTGGCGTAACAGGTTCAGCAGGGGTGAGTTCGACCCCTTTTTCAAATATATAACGAGCACGAGTGACGGTGTAGGCAGTAATAGCCACTCCCGCCATTAACAATAATGATGTACGACGATCACGGCGTAAGCTTGCTTTAAGTTTGCGTATTTGGGCTGGATTATTACCAACCAGCGAGGTGGTTTTTGCTTTGGTATATAATAAAACAGTGAGTAGTAATACCAACACCATAAAGATAAAAGTAAACAAGTTGACATGCGCTAAAATAAAAATCACCAAATCCATCATCCACTGTTGCGGTGAGATAAATCGTCTGACAATTAATATTTGTAGTAGATTAATGGCGTTTTGAATGGTAAAGATAATAATGGCAAAGGTCGCGATCACCATCACCAATCGAGTTGATAACCTAGCGCAAAGGCGATAAATCAACCAGCCAATTAAACCACAAACTAATAGAGCAAAGCCATAACCAACCCATTTAAACAGATAATCATTATTGAATATTGACTCCATGCCAACATCAAATCCAAATGGGTAGAGTAAAATATTCGGTAAGCATTGAGCTGTAATCAGCCCTATAGCAACAGCTGTTAATACAGCCAATAGAATCTTAATAATAGGTTGTTGGAACGAATTTCTGAGCGACCAGCAGATAAGCAATGGAATGACAATGATGCACCACGGAATAATCACACTAAGGTCATAGTACTCTCGAACAGCAATACCGGTATTACGCTTTAAGATTGCATAAATGATTGCCGCCAGCATTCCCAATAAAAAACCAATGAAAAGATATTTTTTACCACTATATAGGTTTGACTGAACAAACACTGCACTAACAAGTGCCAATATGATCACAGGTACAAAAGTATTATCGGTAATACTGATAAGATATTGGAGCATAACGATTGCCTAAAGATTACAACGTATATTGGCGAGTTGTTATACTCGCCAATAGTTTAGCTAATTATTACCATGCACGAGGGATGTAGTCAAAGTCCCAAGAAACCTCGATTGGTTTAGACCAGAAACGACCTTCAACACCAGTTTCTTTATCTACATGCAATAAATAACCTTGTTTTTCAGGGTTTTCGATTGTGAATGTAACTTTATATTTACCCGCACCATCTAACTTAATATTGTTACCATAGTGTGGGCCATCTGATGCATTCATCGGCATAAAATTACCTTCGATAGTTTTGTCACTACCTTGTTTTTGAATTTTATATTTTACAGTTAAGTAAGGGACAAAATCACCTACACCAAAACCTAACTTATTACCTTCGGCAGCAGAAATATCGGCTTCGATATGCATATCTGATTTTGAAGCAGGTAAGCCACCCATACCAGCAGGCTCCATATCTACAGGTTGGAAGTAAACCGCACCAATATGTAATGGACCAACAGTGACTTCTTCACCGATTGGAAACTCTTCAAAACCTTTTTCTTCACCGGGTGCCGGCGCAGCAGCATTTGCCATTGAAGAAAGTGCAAGTATTGACGAAATACCAGCAGAAATAATTAGTTTTTTCATTGAAAACTCCTTAATTTTTTTAACAACTTGTTTTACCCTTTAATAATTAATCAATAAACTAATGACTAATCAATTACAAATTACTGCCAATGTTTTAATTACTATTCAAGTTTAAATTACACCAAGAATAATAATATTATTTAATTTTTATGATATTTTTTGTAATACATAATAGAGAGCATCACGACAACTAGCATGACTAACTGTGGCACCAATGTTTCAACCGTTGGATAGATGCCTAATACCTCTACTGAATGGACAAAATCTACTGGGGTGACCGAAATAATATCCGCTTCTTGTAGCTCTTTCACACCACCACCGGCAAAGGCTATCGCCATAAGATACATTAATGCACTGGTACAAATAAAAAATGGTTTAAGCGGTAATTTAACACTGCCAAAGCGGATAACAATAAATACCAAAGTCAATACGATGGTACCAACACCTAGTCCATACCAAACCATATCCATGTGATCTTTAGCATCAGCTAACATAGCTTGATAAAATATGATCGTTTCCGCTCCTTCACGAAATACAGCTAAAAAGGCAGCAAACCCTAAAGCAAAACTGCTTCCTGTTGATACCGCACTTTGCACCTTTCCTTCAACATAATTTTTCCATGCTTTCGATTCTGACTTAGATAGCATCCAGTTACTTATAAAGAACAGCACCACTGTTGCGAGTAACATGGCGGCACCTTCCATAATTTCTTGATTGGCACCACTTAAACCAACAATAGTATGCAAGGCGATAGCAGCCAACACGCTGGCAAACACCGCAAATAAACTGCTTAGATAGACGACTTTAAGCATTGGCTGATTATCTGAACGAACTAAATATGCAGAAATGGCCGCAATCACCAGTATCGCTTCTAATCCTTCACGGAAAATAATAATAAATGAGGCAAAGAAGACACTCCAGCCACTCTCTTTTTTACCATCTAACTCGTTAGCATCCTCGTGGAGCATTTTCAAAATAACATCAATCTCGGTTCGCACGACTTTGTTAGGCGCGCCTTGACTCATTAATCGTTTAATTTTAGCAAATTGGTATTCGGTATCAGTGCCACGTTTGCCGGAAATGTAAGACATTACCGCACGTTCAACACCATGCTTTTCATAAAAACCAAAATAAGCATTGTTTACTCGATCTTTAGCAGCTTCGCTGTCTTTCATGAAATAGATGTTATAAGCATCATTTAAAATGATATCCATTTCATCCACAATCGCATTCCAGCTTGCATACTTCTTTTCAGTTGCGTAAGAAGGGGAACTAAAAATCGCTAAACTGGCAATCAGTAGTAACACTAAAGTTAAATACCTTTTCACTGCTTACTCCTTTTATTTTGCTAACAACATTATCCCTATTGGTTTGCTGTTTTCTGGCAATTGTAACGATTGACTAATAATCTCAGGCTTTATTGAATGGATGTAACGAGTGCTGAGTTTTAATGCTGCAGCAGACAAATAGACGTTTTGACTCATAGCACCAACGGCAATTTGACTAAAATCATTGGCTTTCTGTGCATCAAAATCATTGAGACTTGCACCATCAGCTACAAAAATAAGAATATATGGTGCTCGCTTAGTAAAATTTTGCATACCAATGTCAGCACGAATATCTTGCTTAGTTATCTCACGAAGATAGTGTCCTTCCCATTCATATAAAAAGGCACCTTTATCGCTAGCGACATAAAGACGAACATAAGGTTGTTTACCACTAGCCATTGGCACCGTCCAACCATTTTTACCTCGATTTAATCCCGTTGCCGACCAAAGCACGCTTGATAGTTCATCATCTGAGATCATCCCGGTTGGAAACCCTCCGCCTGGAGTTGAAGCTCGTTTTTTAAGGCTATCAAATAACCCCATGCCATCTTTCATTTGTGGCGTAGGTAAAGTGATATCGGCATAACTTATTGATAAACAAAATAAAGACATTGATAAAACAATTGTAACATTGCGTAACCAGCACAACATAGCGTAGACCTTAAAACAGTTGCAAATATTTGTTAGCTATCTTATTGCTAATGCTTCCAATTATCAACAACAAACAATAATTATTATCATTAAGGTGAAATAACTCAAGTAAAATAGTTGATATAGTTGATAAAGTAGAAATCTTCATTGATTGCAATAGACTGGTTAATGTATTAACCAATCAATTCCGATTTTTATTTTTCTGTTTATTAAGTATATACTGGGACAATTTTTAAATTTTAAAGTAAAAATGAGTATTGATTGTTATGCCATTATCGACTTTAGTTGTTTTACCACTTTTTATATTAACCATTAGTTTAGCTTCGTTTTTTAAACAAAAAAAATGGCAATTATTCACCATCATTTTAATGACAATTATTATTGTGATGGAGCTTACCTCAATTTATTTTAGTGGTGGATTTATTGATTATCAGTTTTACGTCAATCTGAACGTGAATGATATTATTGAAGGATTATTCATCTTTAAACTGCAAGCGCTATTGGTGATTGTGGTATTTTTGGGGTTAGTAGTTATCCTCAGCAAATTAGCCAACTGGTTTCGCCATAAATGTAAATTACACTGGCGATTACTATTAGTTGCCATTGCCGTTGCCTCAATTAGTTATCATAACGGCCCTATTAGTCGTGCTTATGAAATCTATCAAGTTACTTGCGCCCCAAAAGCAACTTTTGCCCAAGCGTTACAAAATTTAAATATGAATGATTATGTTGAAAAATCACAACTTGATAGCCAAAAAGGCAAAAATATTATTGTGTTGTCGTTAGAATCCTTCGAACAAGGATTTTTTGATTTTGCTGATATCACGCCAAATTTAAGACAACTCAAGCAACAATACACTTTCTTTGCTAATATGCCAATGAGTGCAGGTAGTACATGGACAACAGCTTCTATGTATACCTATATGACTGGTGTGCCATTTTTAATCGGAGAACATTCAACTTCACCATTAAAAGGTGCAAATACCACTCAATTGGTTACCCTAGGTGATGTGCTAAAACAAGCCGGTTATCAAACTCGCTATGTTATGGCCGGTCCGGAATTTGCAGGAATTGGCCACACCGCCGAAGTAATAGGCATGCAAGTCGTTTCAGAAAAAAATTATGTAGGCAAATATCCAAATGCACCATTTGGATTGTATGATAAAGATATATTAGACATTGCTAAACAGCAAATACAAGAGTTGCAAAATGCCGATAAACCCTTTGCGCTATTTATCTCAACTGTCTCAACTCATGCTCCAAACGGTTTTAATGATGAGCGCATGACATCAGTAATCAGCCCAAAACAAGATAATATGTCTTTTGTGGCCGCTTCGCTCGATTATAATTTAGGCGAATTTATTAACCACCTAAAACAGCAAGGTATATTAGACAACACCGTGTTTTACATCTTCCCTGACCATTTAATGATGGGGGCAGGTACCGAAACGGTGAAAAAGTTATCAGAAAAAGAGCGCAAACTCTATTTGCTAACCAATGCAAATGTTGATGATTTACAAAAATCACCTAATCAAAGTATTTACCAAATTGATTTACCGAGATTGATTCTAAATGGTGCACAAATTAAAACCAATGCAAAATTTTTAACCGATTACTTAAGCGGTGAGAACGTTGATAAAAAACAGTTTATTGAACAACATAAATCGAATATCGCGACATTAAACAATGCGGCACAAGTGCAAAAATGAGCGTCGATACCTTAATTTTAGTTATCACTATTAGCTGTTTAGGCATGATATCCCCGGGACCAGATTTTTTTCTGGTCTTAAAAAACAGCTTAAGTTATAACCGAAAAATGGCATTAATGACCTGTTTAGGGGTGATAAGCGCGATCGCCATTCATATGAGCTATTGTGTGGCAGGTATTGCGGTATTAATCACCGCCACCCCGTGGCTGTATAATGCTTTGCGTTATGCTGGCGCTGCTTATTTGCTATGGATAGGTATTAAAGCGTTATTAGCTAAAAGTAGTGCTACCACTTACATCAGCAAACAAACTCAGCCAATTAATGTCACCGCAAAGGCGGCATTTATGCAAGGGCTATTATGTAACTTACTAAATCCGAAAGCGACACTGTTTTTTCTGGCTATATTTACCCAACTACTCAATGCAGACTCAACTTTAATGGATAAATTGCTTGTCGCATTTATTATTTGGCTTGAAGCCTTACTTTGGTGGCCATTGGTTGTATTTATCTTTCAAACCCAAATCGTCCAGCGACGTTATTTCAAACTTCAATTTATTATTGATAAATTATTAGGTGTAATATTGATCTTACTAGGGGTTAAAGTAGCGTTGGGATTTTAGAGCATAAAAAGTGCTTTCCTCAATTTTTTCTACAAAAACCCCGTTCCGCAAAAATAAACCTATCGGGGTGAATTCGGCTACATCTTGTCTTTTATCACTCTCGCCAATCAGCTTCTTTTTTAAGCTCTAGTAAAGCTATTTATCTTCTTCCTTCTCATCCCCTACGGCGCAAATTGCACCACCATAGGGATATATCTTACTAAGACGACTGATTGTACCAGTACTAACGGTCGCGGCGTACTGGGTGGTGCTTTCGCTCGTCTCTTTGCCTTCCGCATCAGTTGGAACCGGTTCACTCGACCAATAGGGTTTAGCATATATGAAATTAGCATTAGAGTATCGGTCCAGAGAACCCCACTCAGCAAAGAATCCTGCACCAATTCGTCGTGAATAACCAGTACCATTTGATGGATAATTATTTTTAGGGCAGTAATCTTTCGAGCTAGAACACCTTGCGTTAGTTAATTCTCTAAGGCGCGGAAGACGATAACCTAAACCTAAACCTAGATTAAGACACCATGATCCCTGTCTGGAAGCTACCGCTGATTTATTACCTCGGTTGACAAA
Source organism: Gilliamella sp. M0320 (assembly GCF_016101635.1). Classification (NCBI taxonomy): domain Bacteria; kingdom Pseudomonadati; phylum Pseudomonadota; class Gammaproteobacteria; order Orbales; family Orbaceae; genus Gilliamella; species Gilliamella sp. M0320. Next base: position 285,640 of record NZ_JACFQD010000003.1, on the reverse strand, counting down.
CCACTGCTTTAACACAAAACCATACTTCAACACGATATCATTATTGTGACTATCTTTACCTTTACCCACCAACTCAAATGTCTGAGGCAATGATGGAGCAATTATCTTCTCACCGGCCCAACCCGGATTATCTACACGCCATTGCTGCGGTGTAGCCACGGGACCATTTAAGGTGACCCGGACAAGACTAGGGTCTGAGCTATTTAAATAGGTCATAGTCGCTTTAATATCGCCCTTAGGAGAAACATCCTCCCATGTTAATTGCGTATCAATACTACCTAGCACCAAATCAAAATATAAACCATTTGCGCCAGTAGTAGGAAAATTTAGACCGTAAGATGACGGCTCGGATGACTGAACAAGAAACCCTAAGCCTGTGTCCCACATAGAAAAAGGACCAGCACGTTCGCCGTTATATTCTAACAGAGGTCTGGCAGAGCAAATATCCGCTGTTGGCTGTGGTTTAATATAATAAGTCACAGTACTTGCGGTAAAACGACGACTTCTAGGTACGCCATAACGGGTGGATAAAATAATATCATCATCAGTTCTTAACATTACTCGATAAGGTGCTTTACAAATGGTAGGCACATTGTTACGAGTGACCGGACGGTCAAATTTATCAAGAATAGATAAATGCAACTGCCCTGTAACGGTAAAATCACCATCGCCATCGTCATCATTCCAATAGTTATAAGGCGTACCGATAAGGGTACTCAATGGTATGGCATTAACATTAGTTGGCACTAACATATCAATATCGGCAAAACTCTGACCGGCAACCGGCAGTAAAATAGCATGTGATGAGTTTGAGTTATTACTTGCTGGTGTTAATGTCGTACCATCAGAGAAGGATATCTTCATCAGTTCGTCTAAGTCTGTCGCGCGCGTTTGACCACCATCAAAAGTTAAATATGGCACATTACCGTGAATAACATTTGTAGTATAAGCGGTCAGCGCTTGACTATTAAATGAAAAGAATAGAGAGATAATAGGCAGTAAAGTTAAAAAAATCGACCAAGATAAAAACAATCTTGATAACAATTTAAGGGATTGCTGAAAAAATAAACTACACGAAAAAACTAAACTTCGTTGGCTAAAACGAGACGAATTTAAATTAAAAGTTGGGCAGGTTTGGTGTTTGGTGTTTGGTGTTTGGTGTTGTAAATTATAACGCATTTTGACATCCCTTGTCAAGTAATACTATGTTTTATTTCATTTTATTCC
>NZ_JACFQD010000003.1:0-284318 GCF_016101635.1 Gilliamella sp. M0320 | reverse complement strand
AAAAATCTATGCAACTGTATTTAAAGGTTTAATTGCTAAATTTTGTAAATATTATTAGAGCGTTAAGTCTTTAAAACATAGTGTTAATCTTTTAAAAACGCCATTCTTAAATATTGTCTCACTTATTTTGTTTTTTAATTCTAAAAGCTTTTTGAATATTCAATAGTTAATTGTTAGACTATCTAGCATAATCTGATTAAATATAATCATAAAATTGATTATAGATTTAATTTTTGTGTAAATTTAATTCAATAGGCAATTAAACATGGATAAATTGTTACAATATGGTCGAGAACTTCTTGAACTTGAACTTCACGAAGCACAAAAGTTACCCGCCCGACTTGGTAAAGACTTTATTAAGGCTTGTCAATTCATCTTGTCCACCAAGGGAAAAGTTGTCGTGTCAGGTATTGGTAAATCAGGACATATTGGAAAAAAAATCGCCGCTTCATTAGCTAGTACTGGTAGTCCAGCTTTTTTTATGCACCCCTCTGAAGCGCTACACGGTGATTTAGGCATGGTAACCGAAAACGATGTAGTAATTTTGATCTCTTATTCTGGTCGGGCAAAGGAGTTTCAATTTATTTTACCAATCCTTGCTGCTATGAATATTCCGGTTATCGCTATTACTGGTGGCCTTGATTCGCCACTTGCGACAGCAGCCCAAGCAGTATTAGACATTTCAATTGAAAAAGAAGCTTGCCCAATGGGACTAGCACCAACATCAAGTTCAACTAATACATTATTAATGGGTGATGCATTGGCTATTGCCGTTATGCGTGCTCGTGGTTTTAAAGAAGAAGATTTTGCTCGTTCACATCCTGCTGGTAGTCTAGGAGCTAAATTGTTAAATCACGTAAAAGATATTATGCGAAAAGGAGATTTAATTCCTAAAGTTTCACAATCAGCAACGGTACTCGATGCGATGTTAGAATTAAGTCGAACCGGTGTAGGGTTAGTGGCAATATGCCAAGATGATAATAAAATTGTTGGCGTTTTTACTGATGGGGATTTGCGTCGATTACTATTAAAACATGGTACACTACAAGACAATATTATTGAAGTAATGACCAGTCCAGGACATCAAATACCGGAAAATTGGAAAGCGGTCGAAGCCTTAAAAACATTTAATGATCATAATATTACAGCTGCGCCAGTAGTGAATAATCAAGGTGAATTAGTTGGTGCACTTAATATTCATGATCTACACCAAGCGGGAATAAGTTAACTGATTAATAAATACCTGTTGCAAAATGGGGCTATCTATTGAGATAATTACCGACCTAAATTTTTGTCGTTAGACGGAGATCCAAGAAAGTTACACAATTCAAAGATAAAATGATGATAAAAATCATAGCAAATTGATATTGTGTTGTAAATTTTAACCAAAATTAATAGATGATGAAACTACAATGGCAGAAAAGCGAAATATCTTTCTAATTGGCCCAATGGGGGCAGGAAAAAGCACAATAGGCCGACAAATTGCACAGCAGTTAGGCATGGAATTTTTTGACTCTGATCAAGAGATCGAAAAACGTACAGGTGCTGATATTGCATGGATCTTTGACTTAGAAGGTGAAGACGGATTCCGAGCCAGAGAAGAGAAAGTCATTAATGAATTGACTGAAAAACAAGGTGTAGTACTTGCTACCGGCGGTGGTTCAGTACTATCGAAAGAGACGCGTAATCGTTTATCAGCACGCGGTATTGTCGTTTATTTAGAAACAACAATTGAAAAACAAATGGCAAGAACACAAAAAGATAAACGTCGTCCTTTATTACAAGGTGGCAATACCCCTCGCGAACTTTATGAAGAGTTAGCTCAGGAACGAGATCCTCTTTATGAAGAAATTGCTGACATCACAATTAAAACCGATGAGCAAAGTGCTAAAGGTGTTGCTGGATATATCATTGATAAAATAGAACAAATTTAAATCATTGATCGATAAACCATGGTTGGTTATAAGGCATTAAACCTGTTAATAGGTTAAGGAGTTAATATGCGTGTAGATAAAGATGATCGTTATATATCAGAACAATCCAATAAGCCGTCTACGCCCTCATTTAGTATTACCAATTTTTTTCAGCATTATTCGAAAAAGAAATTGATAATTATGGGGTTAACTGTTGTTATTATTGTCTTATTAGTTAGTACAATGTTATTTCGTTCGTCAAAACCAAAAGCTCCTACACAACTAACTCCTCCTGAAGTTAGCGGTGTTTCAACGCAAGAACCTGAGCCAACCATAACAACACAATCCAATGATGTTGCAACGGCTACAGCTCAAGGTCAAGCATCTGATACGGTACCATCGCCTATGGCGCCAGCACCAATTACCAATGTTAATGAACAACAAAATAGTAGCGAATTAACTGGTAGTAACGGTAGTGATGCAAACACTCAGAGTTCACCAGAGAGTAAACCTGAGTCACAAGTTGACCATAATACTCATCAGGGTAATAATTCATCGCATAATAATGTGGATAATAATAGACTAAACTCGCCGAACCAAGTTGAATCTAAAGTCAATAAACCTGATACTGAATCAACTAGTGGTTCTAAAGTAAATACTAAACCGACTAAAATTGACAAAATAAAGAGTAATCAGTTTTCAATTCAACTGAGTGCTTCAACCTCGCTTGAAGGTTTAAAAAAATTGGTAAAAAAACATAATATAACCAATTACCAAATTTATGAAACTAAACGAAATAATGTCAAATGGTTTATTTTAGTTAATGGTACATATAATTCTGCTGATGAAGCCAGAAAAGCAATCAAGTCTTTACCAGATGCACTAAAAAAAGATAAACCTTGGGTTAAATCTGGCGCAACTATTAATAAAGAAAAATCGGCAAAATAGTAAGGGATATTGTTCATATATCCTACCAATGACAAAATAGGAGTTTCCGTTGAAGAAGCGACGAGCCTTTTTAAAGTGGGCTGGAGGAAAATATGAGCTTGTAGACACTATAAAACAGTATCTACCGGAAGGTGAACAACTCATTGAGCCCTTTGTAGGTGCTGGTTCCGTTTTTTTAAATACTAACTTCAAAAGTTATATTTTAGCTGATATCAATCATGATCTAATTGCACTATTTAAGCTATTACAATCCAATCCGGAGCTGTTTATTAATGATCTTAAATTACTATTTAATGATCAAAATAACCAGGCTGAAGCATTTTATCAACTACGTGATGTGTTTAATTATAGTAAAGATCAATATTTACGATCGCTTTTATTTGTCTATTTAAATCGTCACTGTTACAACGGCTTATGTCGTTATAATAATAGTGGTTTATTTAATGTGCCATTTGGCCGTTACAAGACTATTTATTTCCCGGAAAGGGAACTCTATTTTTTTGCCAAAAAAGCGCAAAATGCTGAGTTTGTCTGTACGCCTTATCATAAAGCGATGAAAATGGCGAAACGTAACTCCGTTATTTATTGTGATCCACCTTATCTATCGCCTAATGAAACAGCAGGTTTTACCGCCTACTATTCTAATAATTTTGGGTTTGACGAACATCAAAGGTTGTCACAATTAGCTGAGCAAATTGCCTATAAAAAAGAGATTCCAGTGCTAGTATCAAATCATGATACTCACTATACCAGAACGTTATATAGTAAAGCGCGCCATCTTTACCGAGCAGAAATGCGGCGCTCAATTAGTTGCGCTGGCGAAGGACGCAAAAAAATTGATGAAATATTGGCCTTATACCAAAAATCTTAAGCTATTTTTAAGTATAAGGTGTTTATGAGTAGAGGTATGTTATGAATGAATTTATTATTGCACCATCAATACTATCCGCCGATTTCGCTCGTCTTGGTGAAGATACCCAAAAAGTATTAGATGCAGGAGCGGATGTTGTCCATTTCGATGTGATGGATAATCATTTTGTTCCCAATTTAACAATGGGTAGTATGTTTTGTAAGGCACTGCGAGACTATGGAATTAGTGCACCAATTGATGTCCATCTAATGGTTTCTCCTGTTGAAGAGCTAATTACCTCTTTTGCCAAAGCTGGAGCAACAAACATATCTATTCATCCGGAAGCGACAATTCATCTAGATCGTTCATTACAATTAATTAAAGATCATGGTTGCAGTGCCGGTATTGTGCTTAATCCAGCAACACCGCTTGACCATTTAGACTATGTGATGGATAAAGTTGATATTATTTTATTGATGGGTGTTAACCCAGGTTTTGGTGGTCAATCATTCATCCCAGCAACGCTTAAAAAATTGCGGCAAATTAAACAACGCATTATTGATTCTGGTAGAAATATTCGCCTAGAAATTGATGGCGGTGTAAAAGTAGATAATATAGCTGAAATTGCCAAGGCAGGAGCCGATATGTTTGTTGCTGGCTCAGCGATATTTGGTCAACCTAACTATAAAACGGTAATTGATGCAATGCGTAAAGAGTTAGCAGGAGTAAAACATGGCTAAATTAGATGATATTCAAGCTATTGCTTTTGATTTAGATGGAACATTAGTAGATAGCGTACCTGGACTTGCTTTAGCAACCCAGAAAATGTTGGCAGATTTAAATTTACCAACAGTTACCAATGAACAAGTTAAAAATTGGGTAGGTAATGGTATTGATGTGATGCTTGAACGCGTTTTCAAAGCCATTGATATTAATTCGTCAAACGAATATTTTGCTGAAGCTAAACAAATATTTAGTCAGCATTATGATAAGGTTATGGATGAACAGACAACCCTGTTTCCTCATGTAAAACAGACCTTGAAAGCTCTTTATGAAAATCATTATCCTTTAGCACTTGTAACTAATAAACCGGCTCAATTTTTACCGGGATTACTAAGCTCATTAGGTATCAAAGAGTATTTTTCATTAGTACTCGGCGGCGGTGATGTAATTAAATTAAAACCACACCCTGCTCCGCTTTATCAAGTCATGGCAACATTTGGATTATACAATGATCAGTTATTATTTGTTGGTGATTCGAAAAATGACATTACCGCAGCCAAAAATGCTAATTGCCCTACTGTTGCGTTAAGTTATGGTTATAATTATGGCGAATCAATTGCAACAAGTGAACCCGATTTTTTATTTGATGATTTTCAAGATATATTAACCCTATTACCTCAGCCAAAAGCTGAAGCAAAAAAATAATAAGTTTAAATTAGGAATAAATTATGAGTAAACCAATTGTATTTAGTGGCGCTCAGCCATCAGGAGAACTAACATTAGGCAACTATTTAGGTGCTTTAAAGAATTGGGTGTCTTTGCAAAATGAATATGATTGCGTTTATTGTATCGTCAATCAACATGCGATCACGGTACGCCAAGATCCTAATAAGTTACGTAAAGCAACACTTGATACATTAGCACTTTATCTAGCCTGTGGTATTGATCCACAAAAAAGTACTATTTTTGTGCAATCCCATGTGCCTGCACATGCTGAATTAGGTTGGGCATTAAACTGTTATACCTATTTTGGTGAATTGAGCCGTATGACACAATTTAAAGATAAATCTTCTCGTCATTCAGAAAATATAAATGCCGGGCTTTTTGATTATCCAGTGTTAATGGCTGCCGATATTTTGTTATATCAAGCTAATTTAGTTCCCGTTGGTGATGACCAAAAACAACATCTTGAACTTTCTCGCGATATTGCAATGCGTTTTAATGCCCTTTATGGCGATATTTTCACTGTTCCTGAACCATTTATTGCTAAAGTTGGCGCTCGGGTTATGTCATTACAAGATCCTAGCAAAAAAATGTCTAAATCAGATGAAAATCGCAATAATGTTATTGGTTTACTTGAAAATCCAAAAGATGTCGAGAAGAAAATTAAACGGGCAATGACCGATTCTGACGAACCACCTGTCGTACGTTATGATTTAAAAAATAAAACGGGGGTATCAAATCTGTTAGATATATTAACCGGTATTACGGGTAAACCTATCGCTGAACTGGAGAAAGAATTCGAAGGTAAAATGTATGGCCATCTAAAAACTGAGGTCGCAAATCAAGTTATTGATATGTTAACTGGTTTACAAGCAAAATATCATCAGTATCGTGATGATGAAAATTATCTTCTGACAATTATGCAAGAAGGTGCACAAAAAGCTCGAGCAAAAGCAGAGCCAACGTTGAAAAAAGTTTATGACGCAATCGGTTTTGTATAATTAACCGTAAAACTAGATTGCAATTAACGCTAAACAATATCAATTGGCTTTAATGACTAAACGCACTATCGTTTTTGTTAACGAAAAGTGCCATTGAAGCCTTTTTGATTATCATAGGTTAGTTATGAAAATTATCATTCTTGGTGCAGGTCAAACAGGTAGTGCTCTTGCCGAATATCTGGTTACCGAAAAACAGAACGATGTGACTGTTGTTGATGAAGATCATGACAAGTTGCAATCATTGCAAGAACGTTTTGATTTACAAGTTATTTGTGGAAAATCATCTTATCCACAAGTATTAGAAAGTGCTGGTGCAGAATCTGCCGACATGTTAGTCGCTGTTACCAATTCTGATGAGGTCAATATGATGGCTTGCCAGATTGGGCATGTGATGTTCAATATTCCTCAAAAAGTCGCACGTATTCGAGCTCCAGAATATAATGATGAAAGATACTCATTTTTTAATAAAGATTGTATTAATATCGATCATATTATAGCCCCAGAAAATCTAATCACCAATCATATCAGCCAGCTAGTGCAATATCCTGGCGCACTACAATTTGCCTCATTTTATGATAATCGAGTCTGCTTAGTTGCCGTTACAGCTTACTATGGTGGTGCATTGGTGGGTAGTGAATTATCAGAGCTAAAAGAACATTTACCTCATGTCGAAGCGCGGGTGGTGGCTATTTATCGTAAAAATCGTTTTATTCGTCCGATTGGTTCAACTTTGATTGAAGCTGGGGATATGGTTTACTTTATTACCCCACCGCTTAACATCAAAGCGGTAACCAGTGAATTACAACGGTTAGAAAAGCCTTATAAACGAATACTCATTAGTGGTGGTGGTGGCATTGCTGTTGCTTTAGCTAAGCGATTAGAAAACGATTATCAAGTTAAATTGATTGAACGTAATGCCGAAAAAGCAGAATTAATTGCCGAGCAGTTAGTTAATACGACCGTATTACATGGTGAATCATCGGATCAAGAGCTATTATCGCAAGAACAAGTCGAACTTACCGACCTTTTTGTTGCAGTGACAAGTGATGATGAATCAAATATTATGTCATCAATGCTTGCCAAAAGGATGGGAGCAAAAAAAGTAATCGTACTTATTCAACGACAAGCTTATTTAGAGCTGATAAACGATAGCGTAATTGATATTGCCATTTCACCACAACATGCCACTATTTCAGAATTACTCAGTCATGTAAGACAAAATGGCGTGGTAAAAGTTGTCTCACTACGGCAAGGTGAATCAGAAATTGTCGAAGTGATCGTTAAGGGTGATACTGAAAACTCTAAACTAGTAGGTAAAAATATTAACAGTCTAAAATTGCCTTCAGGGGCAACTATTGGTGCTGTGGTGCGTGGTGAAGATGTGATTATTGTTAATACCGATTTAATGATCGAAGATGGTGATCACTTAATCATTTTCTTACCAGATAGACGATCTATTAGCGATATCGAAAGATTATTACAATAGCTTGTATAAAATATAAACTCAGTAGATAATAAAACTGTTTTTATTAATTGTTTTTTGACTCGGGGTGTTTTTTGTTACTACAAAAAACTGAGATTTTACCCGTTGAACCTGATCTGGCTCATACCAGCGTAGGGAAGTCTTCGTCTTAATTATCCGTTTTGACACATTCTTCCCTTAATATCAATAATAAATAAGGAAAGAATATGTCTACCATTCAGTTATTTCAAAATAATGATGCCATTCCCTTTATTGAGCAAGTTAAACAACAACGACCGTTAGTCCATTGCATTACCAATGATGTCGTACAGAATTTTACCGCTAATGTCTTATTAGCCATTGGAGCTTCACCAGCAATGGTCGTTGCTAAACAAGAAGTTGAAGACTTTGTAACTATTGCCAGTAGTTTATTAATTAATATTGGTACCATTGATGAGCACAGCGCAAATAGTATGTTGTTAGCTGCAGCAAAAGCTGAACAAACACAGACACCATGGGTACTAGATCCTGTAGCGATTGGTGCGGCACTTAAATACCGCACTGAAATTGCCAAACAACTGTTAACTTTTAGACCGAGTGTTATTCGAGGAAATGCCTCTGAAATTCTCGCATTGAGTGGTCAACAATCATCATCGAAAGGGCCTGATGGACTTGATTCTACCGATTCTGCATTAAATGCAGCAATACTATTAGCACAAAAATATCAAACCATTGTCGCAATAACAGGTGAGATAGATTATGTCACAGATGGTGAACAAATTTATAGCATTGTCGGTGGCGATATCGCTTTAACTAAAGTAACTGGCACCGGCTGTTCGTTATCTGCGATGGTAGCAGCATTTATTGCAACCACTAGTGATCGTTTAACCGCTACCGCATCAGCTTGTTTTATGATGAAAAAAGCAGGACAGCTCGCTAGTAAGCAACAAGGGTTAGGTAGTTTCGCCATTGCTGTTATTGATCATCTTTCACGATTCAATCAAAACTAAAAATAAGGATGTTTGATGAAAAAGCAACTTGATTTAACCCTCTATTTAGTCCTCGATCCGTTATTATGTGGCGGTATAGATGGTATGGTCACTACCACCAAAATTGCTGTTGAGAATGGTGTTACCGCAGTGCAACTACGTTCAGAACAAGAATACTCTGGTAAAAATTGGTATGATGCCGCACAAGCGCTCAAAGAAGTGTTAAGTAGTACCCAAGTTCCGCTATTTATCAATGACCATGTTGATATTGCTTTAGCCATTGATGCCGATGGCGTTCATATAGGACAAAGCGATCTACCGGTCGACGTTACTCGACGCTTAATTGGCACAGACAAATGGTTAGGACTTTCAGTTTCAAATCAATCACAACTAGAGAATGTTCCTTGGCATTTAGTCGATTATCTTGGCATAGGGCCTATCTATCCAACCGCAACCAAAAAAGATGCTGCCGCCGCGACAGGCATTGCTCAATTGAAAGAACTGGTTAAAGCGAAACAATGCCCTGCCGTGGCTATCGGTGGTATCGGCGCGAATAATTTAACCGAAGTAATCCAAACTGGCATTGAAGGTATTGCCGTTGTGTCGGCAATATGCGGACAAGCTAATCTTGCCAAAGCGACATCAGACCTAATCAGTAAAATAAAACTGGCAAAATAGGAAACCAAATCATGACAACAGTTGCATTAACAATAGCAGGCAGTGACCCTAGTGGTGGCGCAGGTATTCAAGCTGACTTAAAAGCATTTTCAGCACTTGGTGCTTATGGTATGTCAGTGATCACCGCATTAACCGCACAAAGTACGCAAGGCGTTAATGGTGTACATGCTATTCCCGCTGAATTTATTGAAGCACAGTTTAATACACTATATCAAGATATCCACATTGATAGTGTTAAAATTGGTATGCTAATGAATAAAGAGATTGTTACTACAGTTCATCAGCTATTAAACAATCATCCTATTGCCAATATTGTGCTTGATACCGTAATGATTGCTAAAGGCGGACATCCATTGTTAAAAGCTGATGCCGTTTCTGCTATTCGAGATCTATTATTACCATTAGCCACAATCATCACCCCTAATCTACCTGAAGCGGCTGCATTACTTGATTGTAGTGAGGCAAAAAACGAAGAGCAAATGCAACGACAAGGTTATGAGTTACTAAAATTGGGTTGTCAGGCAGTCTTAATGAAAGGCGGACATTTGCCAAGTCAAGAAAGCCCTGATTATTTAATCACTCACGACAACATCATTAGAATGACATCACCGAGGATCGCAACGAGAAATACCCATGGTACAGGTTGTACCCTCTCTGCAGCAATTGCAGCCTTGTTACCGAAACATCATTTAGAAGAAGCGGTTAAACAAGCCAAAAAATACCTACAAGGCGCTATTGAACATGCAGATAGTTTAAAAATTGGTAAGGGAATTGGGCCTACTCACCATTTTTATCAATGGTGGTAGAAGTATACAAAAACTGTTAATCGATGATTTGATAAAAGTACTCTCGAAGATTTAGGCGATGAGATAATCGCCTAAAATTTAATAACGCTAAATACTGTTAATAAGCAATACCGACAAACTCAAATCCCGCTTCATTAATTGCTGCAATTGCCGCTTCTTGCGAGATAGTACCACCATCAATATCAACTTCATGCTTAGCTAAATCAACAGTAACTTTCGCTTTAGGATCAATATCATTAATTGCTTTAGTAATGGTTTTAACACAATGCTGACAACTCATATTATCGACTATTAATTTCATCATTAACCCCTTTTGGTTATTTAATAATTTACCGATAAATTATCAATGGCAACCGATAGAAAAATCAGATTATTCTTTAAATAAAACAAATTTGCTAGCTATTGCCATTAATGAATTAAAATTTAATCTTTATATTACGCCAAAACAAACTAAAACCAAGCCTACTTGGAAAAATAAATTAACCAAATTTTTAATATGCTCAATGAGATTAAGCTAAGAATTTATTTTGATCTATATTTTTTGTAAAAATAATTGAGAAGTGTATACCGTTTAATTGATATTTGAGATCCATAATAGAAAAACAGCTATAACCGTTGGTATACGTCATGGAAAACCAGTTGTCTTAAGAGAAGTTCTTTAACTATATATCATAAGGTATTGAGTTTTATTTAGCCGATAATAAAGTTGGTTAATGGATAATGTGCCAAGTCATTTTTTCGATCAGACTATTACCTCAATGCTAATTCGATATAACAATTTTCAAATATTATCTTATAGAAATCATCGACATTCACAAGAATAGCGGTTATTGTATATTTATTCATCTAAGCTGTTTTACTGATTAAGTTGTTTGCAGGTTTTAAATTTAATCATAGTGTTAATCATAGTTTAGATGTGTAGTTCCCTTCTTTTTATTTTTTTCATAACGATATTCAGGTTAATTAGGAGCCTAAAATGCAGCATATTATGGAAACGATTAGAAAAACAGAGCAAGAGTTTATTGATATTCGCCATCAAATTCATCAACATCCTGAATTAGGTTTTGAAGAACATAAAACCAGCGATTTAGTGGCAAGTAAATTAGCTGAGTGGGGCTATGAAGTACATCGTGGTTTAGCAAAAACCGGGGTAGTTGGTGTTTTAAAAAATGGCACTAGTGATAAAAAAATTGGTATTAGAGCCGACATGGATGCGCTACCTATTATTGAAGCATCAGGAAAACCATGGAGCAGTCAAACCCATGGCAAATTCCATGGTTGTGGCCATGATGGTCATACCACTATTTTACTTTGTGCAGCCAAATATCTTGCCGAAACCCGTAATTTTGATGGCACTTTGCATGTTATTTTCCAACCAGCTGAAGAGTTGTTATATGGTGGTAAAGTAATGGTTGACGATGGTTTATTTAAACAATTTCCTTGTGATGTTATTTTCGGTATCCACAACATGCCTGGTTTTAAAGAAGGTCATTTTTATTTCAAATCCGGCGCACTTATGGCCTCATCCGATACGATCCATATTCATATTAAAGGTAAAGGTGCCCATGGAGCAATGCCAGAACGAGGAATTGATGCCACGCTTGTTGCCTGTTATATCGGCACGGCCTTACAAAGCATTGTTTCTCGTAATGTGTCACCATTTGAGCAAGCCGTTATCACGATTGGTTGTATTCAATCAGGTGAAGCGCCGAATGTTGTTAATAGCGATGCATTAATGAAGTTAACGGTTAGAGCACTGGATAACGATACTCGTGCTTTATTACTTAAACGGATTAGCGAAGTTGCAACTGCGCAAGCAGAAAGTTTTGGCGCCTCAGTACAAATTGAGCATGTCAATGGTAGTCCGGTTTTACATAATGGTGCAGATGCAACAAAATTTGCCTTTGATGTTGCCCAAAAATTAGTTGGCGAAGATCGCGTCCATGATAATTGTCATCCTTTTATGGGCAGTGAAGATTTTGCTTTTATGTTAGAAAGTAATCCTAATGGCTGCTATATGATTATCGGTAATGGCAATGAACCTGGTTTTTGTAGTGTGCATAATCCTGGTTATGATTTTAATGATAAATGTATTGTTACCGCTGCATCATATTGGGTGGCATTAACTGAAAGCTATTTAAACATATAAGGATTAATGTGCAGCTATGTCAAATTTAAATATGTCAAATACTCAAAATTCAGCCATAGAGCAGTTTAAAAGTCATAACCGGTTAACATTCGGCATTGTATTAGGGGTGATTACTTTTTGGCTTTTTGCTCAGTCTATTGTCAATGTCGGGCCGGCTGTTCAACATAGTATCGGTATTACACCTGCATCGTTCAATCTAGCTGTCAGTTTAACCGCTCTGTTTTCAGGTTGTTTTATTGTCGTTGCTGGCGGATTAGCTGATCGCTTTGGCCGTGTTCGTTTTACCTATTTAGGTTTTATTTTAAGTATTATTGGTTGTCTTTGTTTGATCTTAGCACAAGGTGAAGTACTTTTTACCATTGGTCGGATTATTCAAGGTTTATCTGCTGCCTGCATTATGCCATCGACATTGGCGTTAGTGAAAACCTATTATCAAGGTAAAGATCGTCAGCGCGCATTAAGCTTTTGGTCGATAGGATCTTGGGGCGGTTCAGGTACTTGCCTGCTTGCCGGCGGTGCGATAGCAACCTATTTGGGTTGGCAATGGATTTTTATTATCTCAATCAGCTGTGCTGTGTTAGGTATGCTGTTATTGAAAGGGACACCAGAAACTAAAATTGACGATCCATCAAGCTTGCCCAAATTTGATTATGCTGGGCTATTTGTTTTTGTTATTACTTTAGTAACGTTAAACCTTGTCATCACCAAAGGATCTACTTTTGGTTGGACTAGTGTAATGACATTATCACTCGCTACGATATGTTTGGTTTTTCTGATTTTATTTTTTGTTATAGAAAATCGCAAAGCTAATGGCGCATTTATAGATTTTTCACTGTTTAAGAACGTCCCTTATCGTGGTGCTACCTTATCTAACTTTCTGCTCAATTCTGTTGCCGGGACTTTAATTGTTGCCAGTACTTATACCCAACAAGGAAGAGGCTTTACTCCTTTCGAAAATGGATTATTGACCATTGGTTATTTAGTTTCAGTTTTATGTATGATTCGAGTTGGTGAAAAAATCTTACAAAAAGTCGGAGCGAAAAAACCAATGTTACTCGGGCCGTTAATTACCGGTACGGGTATTGCCTTGATGACACTGACTTTCTTACCCGACATGTTTTATATTATTTCGGTGTTAGCCGGCTATATTTTATTGGGTCTTGGCTTAGGGTTTTATGCTACACCATCAATTGATACCGCAATAGCTAGTGCTCCGGAAGATAAAGTTGGTGTTGCATCAGGAATATATAAAATGGCAAGCTCATTAGGTGGTGCATTTGGTGTCGCTATTTCAGCCTCAACCTATGCTGCAATTATTGCTAATGGGCAAAGTATAGCGACAGCAGCAGCAATTGGACTGTGGATTAATGTTGGCTTTTGTCTGTTATGTTTTGTTTCAATTTTAATTTTAGTACCCAATAATGCCGGCAAGAATAAATAAGTTAGCATAGGTTGTTTATCATTTTAAATTAGGGATAAATCTTTTCGCATCTATCCCTATATTTTAAATGGCTAGATGAATTAAACCCATAATGCTTAGAAAGCAATATGGGGTTTATTATGGGAAATATTGGTTAACGGGGTGAATTTATATGCACATTCAACTTACAATACAAAAGTTCAAAAATAAATTTATTTATTTGATTATATTAGTTTTTAACAAATTTATGTATCATAATGAGCACAAGTATGGGTACTAAATATTATTTCTGCTCCCAAGTCTGTACAATATGATCGTCTAGAGTAATCCGCAAACCATATCGGTTCTTACCTGTCTGGTTATATTTCCATATTTCTCTATATCTTGTTTTCATAATTTTGACAGACTTGTCTGCAGGAGAACCTAAAGAATCAACTAATTGTTCCGCTGTTTGACCAACCCAAAAACAACGTTTCATGATGCTTTCAACAATTTCCGCATCACCATATTTATTCAATAAATATTCCCTTCTCTTTTTTGTTGAATAAACATTCCAAGCAATAATAATTGCAATTCCTAAAACAATAAGCACTATCCATTCCATAACTATATACTCTCTTACAATATTGATAATCTTAAAAGTCAAACAAATGATTTAATTCAATATCCAACCCTCTGGCAATCACCTCGATTACTTCTAAAGTAGGATTTCTTATCCCACGCTCAATACCACTAACATAGGTACGATCAAGCCCACATTTATCAGCAAATGTTTCCTGAGACATACCAGCCTGTTGTCTAAGCTTTTTAACGCGTTGTCCAAAAAGAACTTTTATTTTATCAGAATTTCTCATCTGTTTATTATTACGTCATGTTGCTTATCAGACCACGGACTATAAGTCACATTTTAATGGATTCATCACATAAATGTGACTTATAATCAACATTAAATTATTACTAATTAACATTAATCTATTTAGTTACTAGGAGGAGATCATTATGGAAAAAAGTGATTGGCACAAAGTAGATATTATTGCTACTTTAAAGAAAAAAGAACGACGTTAGCGGCAGTATCCAGACGCGCGGGATTGTCTTCAACAACACTAGCAAATACTTTATATCGCCCTTGGCCAAAAGGAGAAGCTCTTATAGCACAAGAATTAGAACTTCATCCCTCTGAGATCTGGCCTACACGCTATAATAAAAAGTAGTAAGACTGTTAATAGTAGGTATATATTTGTTTAGGTTTATTCCGCTTTATATACTTTACCAAAACGACCAATGATCACCTTTTTATCGTCATCAATTTGTGTATCCACAAAGTCAGCCCATGTTTGCAACATTCCTCTACATAGAATAATCTGTAGATAAAATTAAGGCATAACAAAATGTTATGCCTTATTCATGGATAAGAGTGGAAGTGAGTAAACCCTAACTTATTTGCCAATACAGAATGAACTGAATATTCGTCCTAATAAATCATCAGAAGTAAATTCACCTGTAATTTCACTTAGTGCTTCTTGAGCTAATCTTAGTTCTTCCGCCAATAGTTCACCAGCATGGAAGGTGTTAAGTTGGTATTGACCATTATTTAAATGCTCTGCTGCTTTCTCAAGTGCTTGTAGATGTCGGCGACGAGCCAAAAAACCACCTTCGGTGCTACTAGTAAAGCCCATAACTTGTTTGAGATGATCACGTAATAATGTAATACCTTCACCGGTTCTTGCTGATAATTGAATAAGACAATAGCCATTTTGTTCACTATAACCCAATGGTTCACCAGTTAAATCAGCTTTGTTGCGAATAACTGTGACAGGCATGTTTTTCGGTAAACGTTCAATAAATTCTGGCCAGAGTTTTTCAGGATTTGTCTCATTAGTTGTTGTACTGTCGACCATAAATAAAACGCGATCGGCTTGATCAATCTCTTGCCATGCTCGCTCAATACCAATACGTTCAACTTCATCACTAGCTTCACGTAAGCCGGCAGTATCGATTATATGTAAAGGCATTCCATCAATATGGATATGTTCACGTAAAACATCGCGCGTTGTTCCAGCTATATCCGTTACGATAGCGGCATCTCGTCCAGCTAATGCATTAAGTAAACTTGATTTACCAGCGTTAGGTCTACCCGCTATGACGACTTTCATACCTTCACGTAATAATGAACCTTGTTTAGCTTCTTGACGGACTTCGTTTAATCGTTGTATGACTTGCTCAAGTTCTGCCGCTATTTTTCCATCAGATAAAAAGTCTATCTCTTCCTCTGGAAAATCAATAGCTGCTTCAGTAAAAATACGTAGATGAATTAATGCTTCAACCAGTGTATTAATTTTTTTAGAAAATACCCCTTGTAGAGAAGATAAGGCTGATTTTGCTGCTTGCTCCGAGCTAGCGTCAATTAAGTCTGCAATCGCTTCGGCTTGAGCTAAATCAAGTTTATCATTTAAAAATGCTCGCTCTGAAAATTCGCCCGGTCTTGCAATCCGCACACCAGAAATTTCTAAAATTCGCTTTAGAAGTATATCTAAAATAACTGGGCCACCGTGACCTTGCAATTCAAGCACATCCTCCCCCGTAAACGAGTGCGGATTAGGAAAAAATAGCGCAATACCTTCATCTAAGGTTGTACCATCCGATGCTAAAAAAGGTAAATAATGGGCATAGCGAGGCTTAGGTAAAATACCTAAAACGGCTTTAGCAACATCTTGCGCTTTAGGGCCGGAAACACGCAATATTCCAACTCCGCCACGACCTGGAGGTGTCGCTTGTGCAACAATTGTATCTGTATTCATATTTATCAATTTTAATTTAAATAGAAATGGTTAATCATACCACGACAACCATTAAAAATCTGTAAAGTGAAATAGTCTAAAGCAATGAAACCGATTAATTATCATTTTTAGTTTCAACATAATCTAATGGATGATCAAATAGCCATGAGTTAAGTAAAGCTAATGGTTCTCTTATCATGGCGATATATTTATCAAAATTGCTATAACTTAATGGCGCTGACAAACCGGAAATATCATCAATATTAGATCGTTTAGCTAACATGATTGAACGTAAAATATGGAAATCATTAGTCACCACAACTGTCTTGCCCAATGGTAAAACTTGATTAGCATACACAAATTGCTGTGCCGTTCGTCTTGATCTATCTTCTAAATAGACCCTGGAAGATTCGATACCTTTTTTGATTAAATAATCAGCCATCACACTCGCTTCAGTCGCTGATTCATCACTCCCCCGCCCTCCGCATACAATTACTTTTGTATTGGGATTATCTTGCAAATAATTAAATGCAGTATTCAAGCGAATTTGTAACGTTAAAGGAGCTTGTGCTGGTGTGCCAACAACTTGTGAACCTAATACCACCAGAGTATCAGCATTGGCTGCTGGTTTTTGGTGAGCATAAATAAAAATAATAATATTACAAATAACAAAATAAAATAGTATTAATATCAGTAACCATCTAATTAATTTAATGATTATCATATAATACCTCTCATTTTTTAAAACAATTTTCAAAATGGTCGTCAACTAATCCCATTGATTGCATAAATGCATAACAGATCGTTGTTCCAACAAAAGAAAAACCTCTCTTTTTTAGTGCTTTTGACATTCTATCTGATATTTCGGTGCTAACTGGAACTTCACTTATATCATTAAAGTGGTTAATTATAGGTTTACCATTAACAAAGGACCAAATAAATTGAGAAAAATCCTCATTATTACTTTGCATAGCTAAGTAGGCATGAGCATTTTTTACAATGCTATTAAGTTTTAGTCGGTTACGAATTAATCCTTCATTTTCAAGTAATGATTCTATATCAGCCGCCGTTAATTGGATAATTTTTTGCGGTTCAAAATTGAAAAAGCATCGACGATATTCATCTCGTTTTTTTAGAACAGTAATCCACGATAATCCTGCTTGCTGGCCTTCAAGACAGATTTTTTCAAATAGTTTTAGACTATCATATTGTGGATTCCCCCATTCCTTATCATGATAATCAATATATAACGGGTCATTTGTCACCCAACTGCATCGTTTTGTCATTATTATTTCATCCTTATGTTTCAAAAATATTATACGTGATAATTGAATAGAATTTTCATTTAATATCATTTTTTATACTGATTATAAATCAAACAGACATATCATTGTCATTGATTAAATTTTTTTATGATTAAAAAAAAGTCTATTTTTTATGGCAGAATGACCATTCACTATTAAGATTTAGTCAAAATACAATCATTTTCTTAATTGGCTATATCTATTTAACTATAACAATAAGGTTTTTTCATGAATCAATCCGAGATTAATGCTGAATGGCAACCAGTGGCACGTCCATTGAACAGTAAAGATTTAAAAACATTGATATTATCCTCTTTAGGGGGGACATTAGAATTTTATGACTTTGTTATCTATGCTCTCTATATTGATACTATTGTCAAACCGTTATTTTTACCCCATACATTATCGCCGTTAACGTTAGATTTATTTGCTTGGGGAATTTTTGCAGCAGGCTACTTAGTTCGCCCTGTTGGTGGCATTATTATGGCGCACTTTGGTGATAAAGTTGGTCGTAAAAGAATGTTTACCTTAAGTGTGGCGATGATGGCTTTACCTACTTTTATCATTGGTATTTTGCCTACTTATGAAACAATTGGTATTGTGGCGCCATTATTATTGTTATTGATGCGAATGCTACAAGGCGCTGCTATCGGCGGTGAAATGCCTGGCGCATGGGTATTTATTGCAGAGCATACCCCAAAACAACGTTATGGTTTAGGTGTCGGCACTCTAACATCAGGCATTACTGGTGGTATCCTACTTGGCTTTTTCGTCACAATTATTATTGATCTCTATTTTACTAACCAAAATATTTTGGATTATGCATGGCGTATTCCTTTTATTATTGGTGGTATTTTTGGGGTTATTTCAGTATATTTACGCAAATTTTTATCTGAAACGCCAATTTTTAAAGAGTTAGCTGCACGTAAAGCTTTAGAAAAAAGTATACCTGTGGTTACTGTATTAAAAAAACACAAAACAGCATGTTTGATTGTCGCTTTATTAACTTGGTCATTATCTACCGCTATTATGGTCGGTATTTTAATTACCCCGGGTCGTATTGTCGGCGGTATGTACCATTTTGCTAATCTTGATTGGCGTATTGGTGGCTGTATTGCCGCTTTAACCTTATCTATTGGTTGTGTTATTTCTGGCTGGTTAGATGATAAATTAGGTACAGCTAAAACAGTAATCCTGACTTGGGGCGGATTAGCAGTAGTCAGTATCTATTTTTACAGTTCATTAGCGCCAGATATGTCATTAACAAAACTTTATTCGATTTGGGCACTATTTGGCCTATTTATTGGCTCGATAGCTATGACACCAATTATCGGCACTAGAACGTTTCCACCGGCAATTCGTTATTCAGGATTATCGTTCTCTTATAATTTAGCCTACGCACTATTTAGTGCAATTACTCCAACGTTAACTATTTATTTGTTAAGTCCAGATCACTTATTAGGTGAATTTAGTTATCTTGGCGCAGGTATTTATATTTCAGCTGTTGCTTTACTGGCTGTTGTAGTTGGCTTTACTTCATTAGCCCAAAATGGCTGGCAAAATAATTCGGATCATTAACGACTATTAATAAAAAAACAGGGCTATAGCCCTGTTTTCGTTAAAAAGTAAGATAAATGATAAATATTAGCGCATTGTGACAAATTCTTCCGCTGCTGTTGGATGAATTGCAATAGTATTATCAAAGTCTTTTTTAGTTGCTCCCATTTTCAATGCTACAGCAAAGCCTTGTAAGATTTCGTCCATACCATAACCAATACCATGAATACCAACTATTTTTTCTTGTTCACCAACACAAACTAATTTCATTCGGCAAGGTTGTCGATGCGATGTGACCGCGGTATACATAGCAGTAAAAGTAGATTTATAAACTTTGACGTTTTCTGGACCATATTGCAATATAGCTTGCGGTTCACTTAAACCAACTGTACCAATCGGTGGGTGAGTAAACACTACTGTTGGAATATTAGAATAATCTAAATGTTCATTTGGTTTATTGTTAAATAGTCGTTCCGATAAACGGCGACCGGCAGCCACCGCAACAGGGGTTAATGCTGCAGCGCCTGTATCATCACCTGCCGAATAAATACCAGAGACATTAGTATTTTGAAACTCATCCACAATAATAAATCCATTGTTATCAACTTTAATGCCGGCAGCAGATAAATTCATTTCTTTGGTTGCTGGTTCACGACCGATTGCCCATATTAAGCAGTCAACAGTATAACTCTCACCATTTTCTAATGTTAACGTTAATGATTGGTCACTATTTTTGCTAACAGAAGATGGAATGGCAAAGGTATGCAGATGCTGGCCATCATTGGTTATCACTTCCATAAGTGTTTCTACGATTAGCGGATCGAAAGCTCGTAATGGGGTACCTTGGCGAACAAATTGATGTGTTTCAGCGCCAAGTGAATGTAACACGCTGGCAATTTCACAAGCTATATAACCAGCTCCAACAACTGCTACTCGTTTAGGGAGTGCTTTTAACTCAAAAAATCCATCAGAAGTGATACCATATTGTGCTCCTGGTATATTTGGAATCGTTGGCTTTCCACCTACAGCAATGAGTATGTGATCGGCACTATAGTGTTCGCCATTAACTTCAATCGTTTTTGCATCAACAAATTTGCCATAGCCATGGATCACATCGACATTATTATTATTTAATACACGATCATAAGATTGATGAACACGATCAATATAAGCTGTTCGGCTTGCAATGAGTTTATCCCAATCAAAATGATTAATTGTTGTATCAAATCCATAATCAGGGCCATAGTGATTAATCGCTTCGGCAATTTGTGCACCATACCACATAATCTTTTTCGGCACACATCCAACATTTACACAAGTACCACCCAATAATTTAGCCTCAATAATGGCACACTTTTTACCATATGATGCAGCTCGGTTAATTGAGGCAATACCACCACTACCACCACCGATAGCAATATAGTCATAGTGTTTAGTCATATAAAAAATCCTTAAAAACAAATTAGCAATTAATGGATAATAGCTTTGCATAAAGCCGACAATAAAAAAAGTATTAATTATGAAATTTAACGATAGTTATTAACTATTGATTAGTTTCGGAGAATAATTTTATTCATTAGCATAATAATATTGCTATTGATATGATTATTCCGCACATTTATTCAATGCCTGAGAATTGACAGGTTTAGAATTCATTTTTTCGGTAATCTCAAGATAACATTTTCTGTCTTCAAGTTTATATAAAATATTATATGTCTTACCCAATTCAGCGGTAAATTGGTGATATTTTGTGGTACAAGAAACTTTATCATCTCGTGATTTGCCAATAACCGTAACAAGTTTATTGGCTGGAGATTTAGTTTCAATTGAGGGAACGTATTTAGGATAAATATTAAATGGTACAATTTTATGTGGGAATACATAGCCAAGACTTTGAAAATTAGCGCAGTTGCTAGTTTTACCATCATAAATGTTTAAAGAAAAATAGGTAGGATAATAAGTTTCAGTGGTGAATATCAGTTCTGGGTCATGGAGATTTGCTTCATATAGATATTTTTGAACAGGTACTCGATGACAAGCGACACTCATTAATATCATTAACAACACTGTAATTTTTAGTTTCATTATTTTATTCCTTATTAGTCATTAAATATGTGATCTTTATTGATACTAAAATAAATCTTAATTGAGATAAAACAAAGATAAAAATAATGGAAAAAATTAAATAAGAGTAATCATCTACTTAAATAATTGGCTACTTAAATAAGTAGCCAATTATTACCAGATATTATTTATTGTTGTTTAATTTTATCAATGATATTAGTGGTGGAACAACCATCTTCAAAATTGAGGACTTTAACTACTCCACCGGCCTCAATAACTTCTTTTCCACCGGCAATATCTTCAGGTTTATAATCGCCACCTTTGACTAATACATCAGGTAATATACTGGCAATTAATCGTTGTGGCGTCTCTTCCTCAAAAGGAACCACCCAATCCACTGAATCTAACGCGCCCAATACTATCATTCTTTGCATTAATGGGTTAATTGGTCGGGACTGCCCTTTCAATTGTTTTACAGAGGCATCGCTATTTACCGCCACAACCAAACGATCACCAAGTTTACGGGCATTAGCAAGATAAGAGACATGTCCTGCATGTAAGATGTCAAAACAGCCATTAGTCATGACAATTTTTTCACCGCGCAAGCGTGCTTTGCGAATTTCTTCTTTTAATGTCTCTTCAGTCATTACGCCGAAACCATCATCAGTACGAGCACGGATAGCATTACTTAATTCAACTTGAGATACCGTAGATGTCCCTAACTTGCCAACCACAACACCTGCAGCTGCATTAGCTAAAAAACAGCTTTCTTCAAGTGATTGTCCTGCGGCTAATGAAGCAGCTAAGGTCGCTATCACCGTATCACCAGCACCAGTAACATCAAATACTTCTTTGGCTTGCGTAGGTAGATGATAAACAGGCTTATCTAACTGTAATAACGTCATCCCTTTTTCACTGCGAGTGACAAGTAATGCTTTAAAATCATACTGTTTAATCAGTTGATAGCCCTTTTCGATAATCTCTTGCTCTGTTTTACAAACACCGACAACCGCTTCAAATTCAGACATATTTGGCGTCAATAGTGTTGCACCACGATAACGCTCAAAATCAGTACCTTTCGGATCAACCAATATTGGTACATTTGCTTTCTGAGCTTGTTTAATCATTGCTTGTACAGCGGTTAAGGCTCCTTTAGCATAATCAGATAACACTAATACTTTAGAGGTTGAAAGCGCACTTTCAATACGTTCTAAAATAGGTGTATGATCAACACTATTAAAACCCTCTTCAAAATCGATTCTAATGAGTTGTTGATTTCTAGATAAAACTCTTAATTTGGTAATTGTTGGATGAGTTGAGACTGATACAAAATCACAATGGACATTACGTTTAGTCAGTTGTTCATCAAGTACTTTGGCTGGCTCATCAATACCGGTAAAACCAATTAATCTTGCGCTACCACCCAAAGAGGTTATATTCATAGCTACATTGGCTGCACCGCCGGCGCGTTCTTCTAGAGCATCAACTTTAACAATTGGCACTGGTGCTTCTGGTGATATACGGTTAGTACCTCCATACCAATAGCGATCTAACATGATATCGCCAACAACCAGAACATTTGCTTGATTAAACTCAGGAAGTGAAGTTTTCATTATGGTCATATATCCTTTACTTGTTATTCAGTAAATCACTTATCAATTTATTATTAATCCCCAACAGATTCATCGTCTGGTTGGATTTTTTTTCTAGGTTGATAAAAACGGGCAAAAAATGTCCCTATTTCAAATAATAAACAGATAGGTACAGCTAATAAAATTTGAGAAAATACATCTGGTGGGGTAACAAACATCGCTACAGCAAACACACCGACAATAATATAAGGTCTTTTTTTTCGTAAGTTTTTAGGAGTAGTAACGCCAGTCCAACAAAGCAAAATAATCGCCACAGGTACTTCAAATGCAAAACCAAATACAATAAATAGTGTCATGACAAAATCAAGATATTTTGTAATATCAGTATTTATCGCAACATCAACTGGTGCTGTATGGATAAAGAAATAAAATGCCAATGGAAATACAGCAAAATATGCAAACGCAATACCAATATAAAAAAGTACCGTACTAGAAATAATTAATGGCATAATCAGCCGTTTTTCATGTTGATATAGTGCCGGAGCAATAAATCCCCAAACTTGATATAAAAGATAAGGAATAGATATAAATATTGCAACAACAGCCGTCAGTTTAATTGGTGTAAAAAAAGGAGCCGCAATATCGGTCGCAATCATACTACTACCTTTAGGTAATTGACTGATAAGCGGATTAGCAACAATATGATAGATATCATTTGAGAAATAAAGTAAACAGGCTAAGACTAGTAATATACAAATGATACAGTGTAAAAGTCTTGTTCTGAGTTCGACCAGATGTCCAATAAGTGGTTGGGTTGCGTCTTCTGTCATAATTTATCTTTATCTGAAGGAATTGTTGTATCAATTTGACTGACTGAATTAATCTCGTTTTGCAGTGATTCAGTTACCCGTTTTAATTCATCAATTGATGCTTGCAGTTCTGGGGTAAGAGTATTCAAACCACTTTGTTCAGCTTTTTTTAAGCTATCTTGTAATTCTTGCAGTTTGAGTTCTTTATTTAATTCTAACTGGACAGTTGCTGACATGCGACGGAGTACTTTAATCCATCCGGCAACAGTTTTAATCGCAATAGGCAAACGTTCCGGTCCTAATACAACCAGTCCAATAATTAATACTAATAGTAGCTGACCAAAGCTAATATCAAACACGGATTACTCTTTATCGGCGTGGTTATTAGCAGATGGGTCAAGATGTTCAACTTTTTGTGAATCATCAGTCTCTTTACTGTCATCATCGTCATTCATGGCTTTTTTAAAACCTTTAATTGAAGCCCCAAGATCAGAGCCCAATGAACGCAATTTTTTTGTTCCGAATAATAGTACGATAACAGCAACAAATATCAGTAGTTTGGGCAAACTAGGCATATGATAACTATCTCCAATAGCGTCAAGTAATCAAATTATACACGTAAAATGATGATATTCCCAAAAATAACTATCTCAATGTATAACCAGCGTCACAATAGATAAAACACAAACCAGACTAAGGATGGCCAATGACCAACGATAGCATTTTTTGCTTCGTTGTAATTCTTGATTAATCTGTTTTAATTGGTTATGCATCTGTTTAGTCATACGCGCCTGATCGCCTAATCTTACTGGCAGATCAACTAGGATATTTTTCCATTCGGGTAACGAAGTCCATACTTGCTGGAATAACGTTTTAGCACTGTACTTATCTTCATACCATTTTTCAAGAAATGGCTTAGCAGTTTGCCATAAGTCGAGTTCTGGGTATAGCTGACGTCCTAATCCTTCTATATAAAATAAGGTTTTTTCAAGTAATGTTAATTGCGGCTGAATATCCATTTCAAATTGACGAGCAACTTGAAATAAAGCTAATAAAATTTGTGAAAACGAAATTTCACCTAATGGTTTGGCAAATGCAGGTTCACACACACTACGCATAGCCATTTCTAATGCCGTTGCATCCGTTGTTTCTGGTACCCAACCAGAAGCAATATAAATTTGTGCAATTCGTC
Organism: Gilliamella sp. M0320; assembly: GCF_016101635.1. Taxonomy (NCBI): domain Bacteria; kingdom Pseudomonadati; phylum Pseudomonadota; class Gammaproteobacteria; order Orbales; family Orbaceae; genus Gilliamella; species Gilliamella sp. M0320. The sequence continues at coordinate 259,361 of NZ_JACFQD010000003.1, read as the reverse complement.
GATAATCTTGATTAAAAAAGGCGAGAAAATTTTCAGCTAAATAACGCTGATCATCTTCAGTTAATACACCAACAATTGCACAGTCTATACCAATATAACGAGGATTCTGTGGTTCAGAAATATCAACAAAGATATTACCTGGATGCATATCGGCATGAAAAAAATTATCCCGAAACACCTGCGTAAAGAAAGCTTGAACACCACGTTCGGCAAGTAATTTCATGTTGACATTATTTTGTTTAAGTTCATCAATATTAGCTATTGGCGTACCATAAATCCGTTCTTCTACTAAAATATTTGTTCGACAAAGATCTTGATAAACATAAGGAATATATAAAATATCACTATTAATGAAATTATCTCGTAAACGGGCGGTATTATAAGCTTCTTTTTGTAAATCCAGTTCTTTCAAAAGTGTATTTTCATAATCACTAACAATTTCAACCGCACGTAACTTTTCACCAAATTTAATCCGTTTAGTAAATTGATTAGCAGCCCAATACATCAAGCGAATATCAGATTTGATTATAGGTAAAATATTCGGACGTAAAACTTTAATCACAACTTGGGCTTGGCTGTTTTTTAAAGTCGCAGTATGCACCTGAGCAATGGAAGCTGAAGCTAATGGTTTTTCATCAAAATCAATAAAATAATGATCTATAGAACAGCCTAGAGCTGATTCAATAATTTGTCTGGCAATTAGTCCATCAAAAGGAGCTACTTGATCTTGCAGTTTGGCTAATGCATCAGCGAGATGTTTTGGTAATACATCTCGCCTTGTTGAAACCATTTGTCCAAATTTTATCCAAACCGGACCTAACTCTTGTAAGGCTAGACGCAATCTTTCACCAACATCTTGTTGTTTTGCTTTAGATCTAACCCAAAATAGACTAATCAACAACAATTTAAACCATGTTGAGGTTCGATGTTTTGGTAATAGTTCATTTAATCGATAAGCTCGAAATACCGTTAATATTTTATAAATTCGAAGAAATGTCATTCTTTTTTATCACATTAAAATTTAAAACCAGTATGTAAAGCTACAATGCCACCTGTCATATTGTGATATTTCACATCGACAAATCCAGCATCCTCCATCATTTTTTTCAAGGTTTTTTGATCTGGGTGCATTCTGATGGATTCAGCTAAATACCGGTAACTATCAGCATCATTAGCGACAATTTTGCCCATCAACGGTAACATAGTGAATGAGTATAGGTCATAAGCTTTATTTAAAATCTGGTATTGTGGTTTAGAAAACTCAAGTATTAATAAACGTCCACCAGGTTTTAATACTCTCCACATAGATTGCAATGCTTTTTGCTTATCGGTGACATTGCGTAAACCAAATGAGATAGTAATACAATCGAAATAGTTATCAGCAAATGGTAGTTCTTCTGCATTGGCTTGTACATATTCAATATTATTAAATAGACCTTTGTCTCGAAGCTTATCTCTACCTACTTTTAGCATAGATTCATTGATATCAGCTAATACAACTAAGCCATCATCACCGACAATTTGCGAGAATTTAGCCGTTAAATCACCAGTACCACCGGCAAGATCTAAAACTTTTTGACCTTTACGAACACTACTATACTCAATAGTGATTTTTTTCCAGATACGATGAATACCAAATGACATAAGATCATTCATAACATCATATTTATCAGCAACAGAATGAAAAACTTCTGCTACCCGTTTTACTTTATCTTGCTTTAAAACTTGAGTGTAACCAAAATCAATTTTATCTTGATTTTCATCATTTTGCTGTGAAGATGATTGAGACATAAAAATTCACCTATCATAAATAGTTAGCTTATTTTAGCATAAGCTAACCTAAATGTGATGGTCTAAATTAATAACGATTCAACCATTTGAGAAACGATTTCGAAATGTTGTAATGGTGTGGAGTTTGCTGGCAAATCATGTTCGTGAATGACTAAATCAAACTGATAACTATTTTTTAACCCATTCAATACTTCATTAGATTTAGCAAAAATTTGATTATAGTATTTAGCTAACGTATCAAAATCAATTGAGGTAAAGAGTAACTTATTAGCATTTTCAACAGCTTTGGACATACGTTCTACATGCAACATAGCTATTCTAAGATAATCATTTTCACTCAAATAACGTTTATTTTCTGTTGTAGATATTTCTCGTTGAATATAGTTAATATAACCATTTGAAACATATTGTGTGTTATAAATATTAGCTAATTGTACCGGCAATTCATTAAATTTATCATGCCCTATAATCGCTACTTTTTTAACAAAAAAAGGTTTCGCTGCGTTCGCAATATAAGACCAGTTTTGATAAGGATTTTCTCGAATTTGTGTCGCACTAATATTAACAAAATCACGATCAGCATCAACAATAACAACAGGGCAACCAAAATAGCGTTCATGCTGTTTGACATCTTGTGATTCGCTAGTAAATACCACAGTAGGTTCGATTTTATGTTCCAATAAAATACGTTTTATACTGTCACTCCAATCTTGCCAACCGTTGGGATAATAGTTAATACCCGCTTCATCAGAAATATGAATGTGAATATTATGTCTATCTTTAAAGGTTTCTTTTAACCATGAGAAGCGATCACTAACTTGAGGCTGTCTAGGTAGGCGGCTTTTTTCAAATAGTTGTTTATCACGTATTGCTTCACAACCCAACATGACATGCAGTTCATCAACTTGTGTCAATGCTTTTTCAATAAGATAAATATGACCACTATGTAACGGATAAAACTTACCAAAAATTAAACCAACTCGATGTTTAGATGACATAATCATTACCAATCAATTTCAAAACTGGATACTAATGTACAGAAAAAACAACCATTTTCTAACCAATTGATGCTATTTAATATAATAAAATTACAAAAGTGTTAACTTCATCAATTAAATTCATCAATTGTTAGAATCATACCAATTAAGATTGATATTTTATAGCAGATAACACAATCCCTGTTGCTACAGAAATATTTAAAGCCGACATATTATCATTGCCTTGCAAATGGATAATACTATCAGCACAGTTAATTAATTTGTTATTAATTTGTTGAAATATAACTAAGGCAACTTTCTTGGTAAATTTGAAGTGTGATAACTCAGTGGATGAAATCGATTTTAATTGACATGGTAATAATGCAATAACTTGATAGCCATGTTGTTTTAACAAATCAATAGATGCTATAAAATCATCACTTTTAATAGATTCAACAGCTTCAATACCACCTTCAGCAACACGCATTGCGGCACCACTATCGAGTAAGTTAGTTTGCCGTAAAATTACGCCATTAACACCAAAAAAAGCTGCACTACGCATTAACCCACCTAAGTTATGCGGATTATTCACATCATCAACAGCAATAATGCAATCTTGAGCTTGATCATCATATTCATCTAAATAATCAAGCACAGTGAGCGGTATACGTTTTTTAACAATTAAACAAACACCACCATGATGTGGAGTTTGTGTGATTTTAGTAATTTGCTCTGTTGAGACAACATCATAACCAAGACGTTGTTTGACTAACCAATTAATTAATTCTTTAAATTGATAAGTCATTTCTTGAGTAATAAATAATTTAACAATAGCCAAACGTCGATGCTTAAATACCGCTTTACAACTGTTTTCGCTGTAAACTAATGTCTCTTCCTTTTTTTGACGATAGCCATCATAACCGAATGTTGGTACTTGTTCATTATCTCGAACTTTTTTCTGCCATGGGGAATCATATTCATCCGTTAAATCAAATTGTTCTTTAGCGGGTTTTACGGTTTTATTAAATTTTTTTGGTTTAAAGGTTTCGATCCGGTCATGTTTTGCTTTTGAATCAGAATGAAAACCTTCATTATTACGTTTATTTTTATAATCACCGCCACGTTCTTTGGCTGAACGGTTTTTCACTCTCGCTTCGCTATTTTTAGCATAAAAAATAGTGGGCTTACTTTTTTCACTAGTATCGTTCATATTATTCCCAATTAAAGACAATTATCGTGTACGAATGGTTGGTGCAACTTTATCTAATACACCATTAACAAATTTATGACTATCTTCTGCACCAAAGGTTTTAGTAAGATCGATAGCTTCATTGATAACAACTTTATAAGGGACATCATGTCGCTTCATTAATTCATATAGCGCAATTCTTAATACGGCTAATTCAACTTGACCGAGTTCATCAACAGTTCTTTCTGTTAAATAAGGAGTCATTTTCTCATCTAATTCTGTGGTATTTTTGGCAACACCATGCAGTAATTCTCTAAAATATTTGGTGTCGACACCTTTCATATCTTGTTCAGCCATGAAGCTGCTCTCAACATCAGCAAGATCATTTCTAGAAATTTGCCAAGAGTAAATAGCTTGAACTGCACACTCTCTTGCTCGACGACGAGGATTAACTAACGCCACTAAATTACTCCTTAATTGTTTTAATCACATTTAACATTTCAAGTGCGGTTAGTGCCGCTTCTGCACCTTTATTGCCCGCTTTAGTTCCTGCTCGTTCAATGGCTTGTTCAATACTTTCAGTAGTTAAAATACCAAAACCAACTGGTATCGAAAAATCTAAACTAGCATTCAATAACCCTGAACTTGATTCGCCAGCAACAAAATCAAAATGAGCAGTACTACCACGGATAACCGTGCCCAATGCAACAATTGCATCATATTTTTTTGACTGTGCAGCAACTTTTGCTGCTAAAGGAATTTCATAAGCACCTGGCACCCAAATAACGGTAATATTGTTATCGTCTACTTCACCGATACGAGTAAGTGCATCTATGGCACCATTAACTAAACTTTCATTAATAAATTGGTTAAAACGTGCCACAATAATCGCTACTTTGGCTTCAGGCGCAGCAACTTTACCTTTAATTGTTTGCATATTCATTCCTTACCGATTGATTCTGGATGCAATTTTATAATCTCTTTCAGAGATAAAAATCATTAGGTGATTATACCACAAATTAAAGGCTTATCCTATTAGCAAAAAGAGGATTTAATCTATTTAAGACAAGCTTTAATGAAAATAGTTATTAACTATTTATAGTATGAAAATAGTTAATTTATTAAAGGTCATTTTTGCATTTATTAATAATTATTTATTTGATAACTATTCTATTATGTACTTGTAATCAATTGAAATATTTTACCTATTATAAAAAATTTATTGTTATTGCTTGCAAGCTGTTATTAACGAATTACAATGGTTATGGAAAAGCTTTTTATTTAAAGAGGTATTATTAATGTACATTAACACCATTCGTGATGAATTAAATCAGGCAATTGACGTATTGGCCAATTTCGTTGCAAACGATGAAAATTTAAAAAAAATCCAGCAAGCAGCCGTTTTAATTGCAGACTCATTTAAACAAGGTGGAAAAGTACTTTCATGCGGTAATGGCGGATCACATTGTGATGCAATGCATTTTGCTGAAGAACTAACTGGACGTTTTCGTGATAACCGACCTTCATATCCAGCCATTGCTATATCTGATGTTAGTCACATCTCATGCGTGGGCAATGATTATGGTTTCGATTACATATTTTCTCGTTACATTGAAGGCGTTGGACAAAAAGGTGATGTATTATTAGGCATTTCAACTTCAGGAAATTCAGCTAATGTGCTGAAAGCAATTGAAGCTGCTAAACAAAAAGGTATGAAAATTATCACACTGACAGGTAAAGATGGCGGGAAAATGAATGGATTAGCTGATGTTGATATTCGTATACCACATTTTGGCTATGCAGATCGTGTACAAGAAATCCATATCAAAGTAATTCATATTTTAATTCTACTTATTGAAAAAGAGATGGCTTAATATGTGCGAATTATTGGGTATGAGTGCAAATGTGCCGACCGATATTTGTTTTAGTTTTACTAGCTTAATCAAACGTGGGGGCGATAAAGGTCCTCATAAAGATGGTTGGGGTATAACTTTCTATGAAGGTAAAGGCTGTCGAACGTTTAAAGATCCGCAGCCATGTAGTTTTTCACCTATAGCTAAATTGGTTCAACAATACCCAATAAAATCAACTGCCGTTGTTGCTCATATCCGCCAAGCTAATCGCGGTGGTGTTGCACTAGAAAACACTCATCCTTTTACTCGAGAACTATGGGGTAAAAATTGGACTTTTGCACATAATGGGCAATTAACTGATTATGAAAAATTAGATACAGGAATATTTCAACCTGTTGGATTAACTGATAGTGAATATGCTTTTTGTTATTTAATAAATGAATTACATAAAAAATACCCACAACAACCATCCAATAATATTGAGCTTTTTGAATATATTAGAGAGTGTGCAATTAAATTAACTCAATTAGGTATTTTTAATATGCTACTTTCTGATGGTGAGTATGTGTTTGCCTATTGTTCAACTAATCTACACTGGATCACCCGAAAAGCACCATTTGGAAAAGCCAAGTTGATTGACGAAGATGTTGAGATAGATTTTCAAAAACATACGACACCAAATGATGTAGTAACAATAATCTCAACTATGCCATTAACTTCGAACGAAGTATGGACTAAGTTAGCTAGTGGTGAAGCAATTTTATTTAAAAATGGCGAAATTAGCCAATTTTTCTCATCTTAACTTTAGTCATAGGTGGCTCATTTTTGAATAAATATTCTAAATATCCTAAAGTTAATAGACCGACTAACGTTAAGATTATCCATGGTAAATGCGGTAAACCGATTTGGAGGGCCAGATCATAAAGCCAGCCAGCACCGGTATAACCAATAAAACCACCTAATGCCAATCCCAACCGACTAAACCCCATATAGCTACCTTTAGCTTTAGGATTGGTTAAGACAGTTGCCAATGTTTCTCGAGCCGGTTCAGCAATAATAGCCCCAAAATAAAACAATGCTATAAGAGAGAGTAAAATAGATAATTGTGATGTAAAGCCAATAATAATAAAAGCAAACGACATCAACAATAATCCAAATTTAAGACGTTGATCTAATCTGAAATATTTTTCACTTATTCGAGCAAGAGGATAAAGCAAACATAGTGATATTGTCGCTTGGATAGCATACATCCATTTTACATAACTAGGGCTACCCGATACGTTGGTAATGGTTAAAGGTAACATCAACATAATTTGTACCCACAGCACATAATAACCAGTTAAAGTAAGTACATAATGAGTAAATTTTCTATCTTTGAGAACCATCTTCATGCCGTTAATAATCGGTGCTTTACCAATTGCAATATGATAGGCCGGTAAATAGATCAGATTGAAAATACCACATAAGAAGAAGATAAAAGCGCCACACCAACAGACTAATTGAAAATCGTAATCGATTAAAATACCACCGATAAGAGCACCAATAACTGCACCTGCATTGTCTTGTATCATTAGTAGAGAAATAAACTTGCCTCGTTCATGAGGGCGAGTAAATTTGATAGTTAATCCCATCCTAGGGGGATCAAATAGCAAACCACCCAATGCCGAAAGTAAACAAGATACTAATAATAACCAATGTTCTGTTGCTAGTGCCATTGAGATAAATCCAATTGACCGCAAAAACATACCGGTAATTATCATTGGTTTAGCGCCAAAGCGATCAGCGATTGCCCCACCAATCAAACCAAATCCTTGCTGAACAAATTGACGAAAACCTAAAGCAAAACCAACAAATAATGCACTCCAACCAACTTGACTAACAAAATGAGTAGAGACCAATGGAAAGACTACATAAAATCCCAACACAATAAACAAATTATCTAACAATAATATGTATCGACCTTTTTTGCGAACTTGTGAAGGAATTGGCATCTATTTTACTCTTTCGTTCAAATAACCTTGATAATCTGGAATTTCAATTTCTACTTCTTGAGTAAATATTGAGGATTGTATTAAAGCATTAGCAGTGGCTTGATTAGTGGCAACTGGGATATTCCAAACTGTTGATAAGCGTAACAACGCTTTTACATCTGGATCATGAGGTACAGCATTAAGTGGATCCCAGAAAAATATCAGAATATCAATTTTACCTTCAGCAATTAAAGCACCGATTTGCTGATCGCCCCCCATAGGCCCACTGAGCATTGGAGTAATATCTAAGCCGGTCTCTTTTTTTATTAATGTGCCTGTCGTACCTGTTCCACATAAATTATGATGAGAGAGCTCTTCGCGATTTTTTTTGCACCAATTCAATAATGCTTCTTTTAAGTGGTCATGTGCCACCAAAGCAATATTTTTTTTTGCAGGTAATTTTCGAGTAATATACTGCATTAAAATAGTCCTAATTGATTATTATTTTTTTATTTTTATCAGACTATCTATTAAAGCGCAAGCGGTATTTAATGAAAAGATCACAACAAAAAAGGCACCTAAGTGCCTTTTATTTAATCTTAAGATAAAGTTAATTAGAATTGATAAATTAATCCTAATGCTACAGTATCTTTAGCGGTTGCTTTGATTTGAGATTTAGTAAATGTACCATCTTCATATAAACTACGACGTGCACCAATATCATTTTTATCTAACAAGTTGATTTTGTAATCAACAATTGCTGATAAGTTTTTATTGAAGTCATAAGTTAAACCTACATCAACATATTTAGCTAAATCATTACCTTTAAGACCGCTATCATTAGTTAAACTAGATGCATCTTTAACTTTGTGTTGAATATAAGCAACAGATGGTGTTAAACGACCAATATCAAAATCAATACCGTATTGCGCAACTAATTCAAAACCTTTGGTTTTTAAATCATCAGCCTTACGGGTTGTTGAAGCATTGTCCCAACCGGCTTTTTGTTTACCTTGAATATAAAGTGCTGCTAAATAAAGATTGTCGTTATCATATTTAACACCTGCTGACCATGCTTTAGCATCTTTATGACCACCTGTTTGTGCATAACCGGCACCGATTGATAAACCTGTATCTAATACATCCCAATCAATTACCGAACCCCAAGCTTCAGCACTGTCATGAGCAGTACGTTCATGATGATTTAGATATTGAGTTGAACTATTGTCCCCATTATCGGCATATTGAACAGCAAAACGTAACCCGTTAACTAAACCAAAGAAGTCTGAGTTACGATAAGTAGCCACTGCTTTGGTTCTTGCGGTTAATGCATAGATATCATTATTTGATGCATCGCCACCAAACTCAGGTAAAACGTCAGTATATGAAGTTAAGGTTTTTAATACACCATCGTTACGACCATAATCAAACGAACCAAAATCGCCAAAGTTTAGACCTGCATAAGCATAACGAGTTTCGTTATCAGCATCAGAGCCTGTTTTAGCTTCATATTCCCAGCGACCATAACCACTCAAGCCATCAGTGATTTGTGTTTGTCCTGACATCCCTAAACGAGCAGTGGTTTTGTCACCTTCGCCAGTTTGATTATCACGATCAGTAATATAGTTCAAGGCATAAACTCGACCATAAAAGTCAACTTTATTACCATCTTTGTTCCACACTTCAATTGAAGCGCTTGCTGTACCTGCAACTAATAGAGCAGGAATAGCGATTGCTAATAGATTACGTTTCATTTAGTTACCCTCTTAGGTATTTTATTATTAAAGATACAAAATATTTTGTTCTTGATTTAATAAATAGCTGCTGTTAATTAGCAACTAAATTATTACTGGGATATCTATTATTATTGTTAAATACTAGATTTTTATTGCAAACACTATGGATTAATAACGTTTCTAAGATATTATTCTGCGAATTGAGACTATTTTATGACTTAAAATAATATTTTTTTAAGCATAAAATGTTTTTTTAGATAATATGACGTTCAATAGATGAAAAAAAAGGCACCTAAGTGCCTTTTATTGATATTTAAGATATCAAGCGATTAGAATTGGTAAATTAAACCAACACCTAACACATCTTTAGTACCTGGTTTATTTAAGTGACGATCACGTTGAGTCTCAGTATTTAATGCTGCACCTACATCTTTACGATCTAACAAGTTGAATTTATATTCAACAATTGCACTGAAGTTTTTGTTAAGATCATAAGTCGCACCTAAAGATACATATTTAGCTAAAGGAGAATTTACTCCATGATGAATATAACGAGTGTTGTCATATACGTAATTTGCTGAATCATATTTAAATTTATGTTGAACATAAGCTAAAGATGGCGTTAAGCGACCAACTGGTAAATCAATACCATATTGAGCCACTAATTCAAAACCTCTAACTTTACCATCAACATATGTTTCATATAATGTTTGATGATTTCGATTTACTAATGAATATCTCACTAGGTTTTTAATTTTACTTTGGAAATAGTTAGCACCTAAATATAAATTGTAGTTATCATATTTAATACCAGCTGCCCAAGTACTTTGACGATTATGACTAGTTGAAGTTTGAGCATAACCTGCACCAGCAGTTAAACCTGTATCAAAAATACGCCATTGAACATTTGCACCATATGCTTCACGAGATACATCGTCATATTTAATGCTATCAGTGAAACCAAAACCATATTTATCATCGTCATATAGAGAGTTATCACCATTATCAGCATATTGTAATGCAAAACTTAAATCATCAGTTAAACCGAAGAAATTGTTGTTACGGTAAGTAGCAACAGCTTTAGTACGAGCTGAAAGTACGTTCCAATCGTTGTTTGCTGCTTCACCACCAAATTCTGGTAATACGTCAGTATAAGCAGTAATAGCTTTTAACACACCGTCGTTACGACCATAGTCGAATGAACCTGCATCACCAAAGTTTAAACCAGCAAATGCGTAACGAACTTCGTTACTTGAATTTTTACCAGCTTTCGCTTCATATTCCCAACGACCATAACCAGTAATGCCGTCAGTGATTTGAGTTTGACCAGACATACCTAAACGAGCTGAAGTATCATCACCTTCATCTGCTTGACCACGGTCAGTAATGTGGTTAGCTGCTTTTACTCGGCCATAAAAGTCAACTTTATTACCGTCTTTGTTCCATACTTCGATAGAAGCATTGGCACCAGCTGCTACTAAAAGAGCAGGGATAGCGATTGCTAATAGATTACGTTTCATTTCTTACCCTCATGGTTATTTCTATAAAAAGACACGTCTTTAAGTTGTGTCAATTTTTACAATGATTATTCATCCAAAAATAATGTTTATAACTAACGTTTTTAACTATTATTTTCATCTTACTTTTTACAGTAGTGTAAATTATGTATAAAAATTTATTAAAATCAAGTGAACTTTTCGTTAAACGTGATGTCTAAGCTTAAAATAGCGTCTGTTTGATTATTTTTTAATCATTTGTAAAGTTTTGTTAATTCAATGTTTGCTATCAACTGACCAAAAGTCAGTTGATAATTTGTACAAATTTTAGAAATTTGCATTACGTGGAGTTCTTGGGAATGGGATCACATCACGAACATTCTGGACGCCAGTGACATAAACAATAAGACGTTCAAAACCTAATCCAAAACCTGAGTGAGGTACAGTACCATAACGACGTAAATCACGGTACCACCAATAATCTTCTTTTTTAAGGCCTAGTTCATCCATACGTTTATCTAACATATCCAAACGTTCTTCACGCTGTGAACCACCAATGATTTCTCCAATCCCCGGTGCTAATACATCCATTGCCGCAACAGTTTTACCATCATCATTCATACGCATATAAAACGCTTTAATATCTTTAGGGTAATTTTTAACAACGACTGGTGCTTTAAAATGTTGTTCAGCTAAATAACGTTCATGTTCGGACGCCAAATCAATACCCCAGCTTACTGGATTTTCAAATTTAGCATCACAATTTTGTAAAATAGTTATAGCATCAGTATAATCAACTTGAGCAAAATCAGCATTGATAAAACTTTCAAGACGATTAATGGCGTCTTTATCAATATGCTGAGCAAAAAACTGCATGTCATCAGCTCGTTTTTCAAGTACTTTCTTAAAGACATATTTCAACATATCTTCAGCAAGTTTGGCATTATCGTTAAGATCAGCAAACGCCACTTCTGGCTCCATCATCCAAAATTCAGCTAAATGGCGTGTGGTATTTGAGTTTTCAGCTCTAAAAGTGGGACCAAAAGTATAAACTTTTGAAAGAGCACATGCATAAGTTTCTGCATTAAGTTGCCCAGAAACAGTTAAAAATGCTTCCTTACCAAAAAAGTCTTTATCAAAATCAACCTTACCATTATCTGTTTTAGGCAGATTTAACATATCCAGTGTTGAAACCCGGAACATTTCACCGGCACCTTCAGTATCAGAGGCTGTAATAATTGGTGTTGAAAGCCAGAAAAAACCTCGCTCATCAAAAAATTGGTGAATAGCTTGCGCTAAGGTGTGTCGTACACGAGTAATTGCACCAACAATATTGGTTCTTGCGCGTAAATGAGCAACTTCACGAAGATATTCTATTGAGTGACGTTTAGCTGCCATTGGATAAGTTTCAGGATCATCAACAAAACCATAAACTTCGACTTGCGTTGCTTGTAATTCATATTTTTGGCCTTGACCTGGAGATTCAACAACTTTACCAGTCACTTTTACTGAACAACCAGCAGTTAAACGCAAAATATCTTGTTCATAATTTGGTAAGTCTTTTTCAATTACCGCTTGAATTGGATCAAAACAAGAACCATCATACACAGCCAAAAATGAGATACCGGCTTTAGAATCACGGCGAGTTCTTACCCAACCTTGAACTGAAATGGTGCTACCAACAGCAATTTTACCTTGTAGCACGTCAACAATAGGAGCAACAGAATTCATTTTATTTATCCATCTCTATTTATTATTTATATAGTAAGTAATATTAAAAGTAATATATAAGCTGAATTTTAATATCCATTTAAGTATTATCAAAAATTGATAATACAGATTATTTATAAGACTATATCACTTTGTTTAATTATTAATATTAATCATCAATATGATTATTAATGATTGACTTTAAACGTTCTTTTTAATTCGTCAATAAAAGCCAAATCTTGTGAAATTGTTTTACCAGGACTATCAGATAATTTAGCTACAGCTTGATTATTACATTCCGTTAGTTTTAATACAATGTTTAACGATTTGGTATTTACTTCTATAGACGGAATATCACAAGCAAGAAAACCACCGATACCAAAGGATAATTTCACTCGATGATTAAAGTGTCGATAAATTTTCAGCGCTTTATCAAAGTTTAGACTATCAGAGAACACCAGTAATTTTGTTTTAGGATCAATTCCTAATTGCTGATAATGGCTAATCGCTTTTTCACCCCATTCAATCGGATCGCCCGAATCATGGCGTAGTCCTTGATAATGAGATGCGAAATAATAGTCAAAATCACGTAAAAAAGCATCCATAGTAATACAATCTGTTAACGCAACGCCCAAATCATCTGGATATTCATCTAACCAAACTTGTAATGCCGTTTTTTGGCAATCATGCAAGTTAGGACTTAAACGTTGATGGGCTTGGAACCATTCATGGGCTTGAGTGCCAACTGGGGTTAACCCTAAACGATACGCCAATAAGTAATTACTAGTACTATGAAAATTACTGAAATGGTTTTGCAAATAACTTACAACGGCCTCTTGGACAGCAAAAGAGTAGCGTCGTCGTGTGCCAAAATCCAGCAAATTAAAACCAGACATATCAAGATCATTAGTTTGCTCATCAAATCTGGCTAATTTATCTTTAAGCCTTGCTAATGCTTGTTCAACGCCGATATTTGGCGAACGATCTTTATGAACAATTTCGCTAATAACCGCTAGCAATGGCACTTCCCACAAAATAACATCAACCCATTTGCCTTCAATTTGAATCACTAGCAAACCATCTTCGTTTTTAATGGTTAATAATTGACCATTAAAACGCCAGTTTTTTAACCAATTTAAATAGTCAGATTTAAAAAAAGTAATACCAGATAAATAGGCGAACTCATCATCGGTAAGTGTTAAAGACTCCATTAATTTAACTTGATGAGCGATTTGATCGGCATATTGACCAAGTAGATCATCACTACGACAGCGAAATTGTGCAACGACAGTCGCGTCAGGATAATGATGAAAAACGGCCTGCTGCATATGCAACTTATAAGCATCAGTATCTAATATTGATGTAATTATTGCGGGTAACATGTCTATCTATTATCAGTTCTTTAAAGAAAATTCTGATAATTATAGCAGAATAATAATTAAGATATAAATTAATTATCTAATAAGATTATTTTTAATAGGCTATAATAGTTCATATAGACATTTTGGTAAAATTAATCGAAATTCATTCCAAAATGATAAATAAATATAATTCATTCTATTTTAGAAAAATAATCATAGATACTGATGGGTATTAACCCCGTTTTGATTAATTTGAATACATAATTAGCACACCACTTACAAAGGTATATAAACATGAGTACAACGACAACTGATATACAACCGACTGCTAAATATCGTCATGACTATAAAACTCCAGACTTTACTATTACTGACATCGATCTTGATTTCGATTTAGCGGCAGAAACAACGACAGTTATCGCCCGTAGTCATATTATCAAAAAAAATTCTCAAGCTAACGATTTAGTATTAGATGGTGAAGAACTTAAATTAGTTTCAGTGAATATTGATGAACAACCATGGTCTGATTATCAAATCACCAAAACGGGATTAACAATTAAAAATGTCCCTTCCGAATTTAGCTTAACTATTGTTAATCAAATTAAGCCTATCGATAATACAGCACTTGAAGGACTATATGTTTCTGGTGATGCACTATGCACGCAATGTGAAGCAGAAGGTTTCCGCCATATTACTTACTACCTTGATAGACCTGATGTTCTAGCACGATTTTCAACTAGAATTACCGCTGATAAACAACAATATCCTTATTTATTATCTAATGGTAATCGCATTGCACAAGGAGAACTTTCCGACGGTAGACACTGGGTGCAATGGCAAGATCCATTTCCTAAACCGGCCTATTTATTCGCATTAGTAGCTGGTGATTTTGATATTTTAAAGGATCAGTTTATCACTCGTTCTAATCGAAAAATTGATTTAGAAATTTATGTAGATAAAGGCAATTTAGATCGTTCACAATGGGCAATGACCAGTTTAAAAAATGCCATGCGCTGGGATGAAAGCCGTTTTGATTTAGAATATGATTTAGATATCTTTATGATTGTAGCCGTTGATTTTTTCAACATGGGAGCAATGGAAAATAAAGGCCTTAACATTTTCAATTCTAAATATGTCCTTGCTAAACCCGAGACCGCGACCGATGATGATTATATCGGCATTGAATCGGTAATTGGTCACGAATATTTTCATAATTGGACCGGTAATCGAGTCACTTGTCGTGATTGGTTCCAACTTAGTCTAAAAGAAGGATTAACAGTATTTAGAGATCAAGAATTCACTTCCGACCAAGGACTCAGATCGGTTAAACGTATTGCCGATGTCAAACTGTTACGCACAGTACAATTTGCTGAAGATGGAAGTCCGATGTCTCATCCTATTCGTCCTGAACAAGTAATTGAAATGAATAACTTTTATACTGTTACCGTATACGAAAAAGGTTCAGAAGTGATTCGTATGATGCATACATTATTAGGTGAAGATAACTTCCAAGCTGGTATGAAACTTTATTTCGAACGCCATGATGGTAGTGCAGCAACCTGTGATGATTTTGTTGCAGCTATGCAAGATGCATCGGGAATTGATTTAACTCAGTTTAAATTATGGTACAGTCAATCAGGCACACCAGTATTAACAGTAACTGACAGTTATAATCCACAAAATCAACAATATACCTTAACTGTTGAGCAACATACGCCGGCAACGCAAGATCAAAGTCAAAAACAGGCGCTACATATTCCATTAGATATCGAACTTTATCAACAAAATGGTGATGTGATTGCATTGCAATATCAAAATAAACCTATTCATCACGTACTAAATGTAACCCAATCCAAACAAGAATTTGTTTTTGATCATGTTTCAGAAAAACCAATTGTTTCACTATTAAGAGATTTTTCAGCACCGGTAAAACTCAATTACAATTATCAAGATCACGATCTTATATTCTTAATGCAACATGCCAGCAATGCTTTTAGTCGTTACGATGCAGCGCAAATGTTATTAGCCAAATATGTGCGTATGAATGTAAATAATTATCATCAGAATTTATCAATGACGATTCCTGAACCAGTATTAGATGCTTTTAGAGGAATATTACTATCAGATACCGCTGAACCAGCACTTATAGCACAAATACTGACTTTACCTTCGGAAAATGAATTGGCAAATCTATTTGATATCGTTGATCCGATGGCTATTTATCAAGTTCGCCAATTCTTATTAAATGTCTTTGCTAATGAACTCTATGATGAACTAACAGCGGTTTATCATCATAATCAAACAGCACAATATCAGATTGAACATGCTGACATTGGCAAACGCATGTTGAAAAACTGCTGTTTATCATTATTAGCTTACGCTAATGATAAATCGCTAGCGAATACTTTGGTCGAACAACAATATCAACAAGCCAATAATATGACAGATTCATTAGCGGCGCTTACCGCGGCAGTCAAAGCGCAATTAACTTGTCGACATACGTTACTCTCCGATTTCGACAATAAATGGTATCAAGATGGTTTAGTGATGGATAAGTGGTTGGCTTTAAATGCGACAAGTCCAGAGCAAAATGTATTATCAACAGTGAAAAAACTGCTTAATCATCGCTCTTTTTCACTCAATAATCCAAATCGAATAAGAAGTTTAATTGGTGCTTTTGTTAACAATAATCCTGTTGCTTTTCATGCTGAAGATGGCAGTGGCTACCATTTCTTAGTTGAAATATTAATGGAACTAAACCAGAAAAACCCACAAGTGGCATCTAGACTTATTGATCCACTTATTCGATTAAAACGTTATGATGAAAATCGTCGGAAAAAAATGACAGCTGCTTTAGAAAGTTTATTAAAACTAGATAACTTATCTAAAGATCTCTATGAAAAAATCACTAAAGCGTTAGCTGCATAATAAATTAACAGCATTATAAGGAGCAAAATCCCATCTTGTTATTGATCAATAAGATTCAGTTAAGGTGGGATTTTTAATTAAACAACAGCAAATTTGCTGCCAAAAACCCCGTTCCTCAAAATTTTTGACGAAATTAAAATGAGTTTGAAAAATGACAATGATAAAAGAAATTAGCCCATTACAACTAAAACAAAAAATTGAGAGTAAAGCACCGCTCTATTTACTTGATGTCCGAGAAGCTAATGAAGTCGCCATTTGTATGCTTGACGGCGCCAATCATATTCCAATGAATTTAATACCACTTTATTTAGATAAAATTCCTGACGAAGTAGATATTGTAATTTATTGCCATCATGGAGTAAGAAGCCTCAATGTGGCTAACTATCTGGTCGAGAACGGTTTTGATAGTGATTTTCTATATAATTTAACTGGTGGCATTGATGCGTGGGCACAACTCATTGATACCAGTATGCCTAAATATTAAATAGCCCGTGTTTAAACGGGCAAATTTATTATTCTTGTGGCATAACCCAATAACCATTTTGATTATGTGTTTGCATATAATCTTTAAATTGTTGTGATTGGTAAATACGTTTTATATCTTTTGCCCACTGGCTATTTTCATTACCACCGTTAACCACCACCATGATTTCTAAATCAGGGATAATTGTTTCTGATAACAGCGCTTTTTTCGAATCTATATTGGCAGAATAAACGATACTTCCCGGAATTACGGCAAAGTCTAACTCATTTAAGACTCTAGGAATATTGGCAGAATCCATTTCAACAATATCCACACCAGCAATATTTTCGGCAATATCATTTTTGCTAACAATAATTGGATTAGTATTTGGTTTTAACTTAATCCAACCGGCTTTTTCCAATAAATTATATGAGCGAGCCGCATTTGAGGCATCTTGAGGAATACCAATTTTAGCACCAGAAAAGACATTTTTGATTGAAGTATATTTATTCGAAAATATTGCCGCAGGCACTGAAGGTACATGCACTACCGGTTTTAAGTTAGCTTTACGTTGACTATTAAAAACGTCCATATAAGCGGTATGCTGAGCGACAGTTAAATCTATACTTCCTTCACTTAATGCTACATCAGATTCTAATAAATGCGGAAAATTAACTAATTTGACTTTATAACCTTCAGCTTCAAGTATTGGTTTAACAGCATCTTTGAACAGATCATTATACGGCCCAGGTGATACTCCCATACTGATCTCTTTTTTAGTTTGATTATCAACCTTAGATGATGAGTTATCACATGCAGTAATTAAAAAAATAGAACTAAATAATGCTAATAGTGCAACATTGTTAACAAATTTTTGTTTGATAAAACTTATTTTCATTTGAACTATCCTCAGTGAAATGTAAATTTAACAAACACTCTAACATAGAAATAACAATTCATTTATTCCATGTACTTCTATCTTATAACTTTTTGGAATAAGTTATAAAAAACGATTATTAGAGCAAAAAAGTCAGCTGTGCTACCGTAAAAGTATCAAAAATTGATAGCTATTGGATATGCCATGACTGACACGATTGCCCCTATTGTTGAGCAACTTTTTCTTGATTTACATAAAAATCCAGAACTTTCCAATCAAGAATTTGAAACAACAAAAAAGTTAAGAACTTGCCTAGAACAAGCTAACATTCGTATTTTAGAACTGGGGGCAAAAACTGGGGTTATCGCCGAAATTGGCTCAGGAAATCCAGTTGTTGCCTTACGAGCAGATATTGACGCCCTACCCATAGATGAACAATCTGACTGTCAATACCGTTCAACCAAACAAGGCGTTATGCATGCTTGTGGTCATGACCTGCATACATCTGTGTTAATGGGAGCTGCTTATTTATTAAAAGCCAATGAACAGCAACTAAAAGGGACAGTTCGGTTACTTTTTCAGCCCGCCGAAGAAAATTTTAGTGGCGCGTTACATTTTATCGAAATTGGTGCACTCAATGGTGTTGATGCTATTTTTGGTATGCATAATAATCCTAACTTAACCATTAACCAAATGGCTTCACGAGCTGGCCCATTTTCGGCTAATGTAGATCGTATTGAAATTACGGTAAAAGGTATTGGAGCCCACGCGGCAAGACCTGAATCAGGTATTGATCCAATTGTCATTGGTGCACAGATTGTTAATGCGATACAAACAATTTCCAGTCGTACCATAAGTGGACTCGACCCAGTAGTGGTTAGCATTACCAAATTCTTAGGTGGAAACACTTGGAATGTGATCCCTGAAATAGTTGAAATGGAAGGTACCGTAAGGACACTTACCCCCGATATAAGGCTAAAGGTCAAGCAACAACTAACCAGTATTGTCGAAAATATTGCTCTTAGTATGGGTGCTGAAGCCGAGTTGAGATGGTTTGATGGACCACCATCAATCATAAATGTGGCTAAATGGGTCAATTTTTGCCAAAACATTGCTAAACAGGAAGGTTATGAGGTGGTAGACTTTCAACCACAACTCGGCGGTGAAGATTTTGCTCACTACTTACATCATGTTCCCGGTGCATTTATCAATCTTGGCTCGCAAAGCCCCTATGCACTACACCATCCTAAATTTTTAGTTAATCGTAATATGATAATGCCAGCAGCTAATTATCTCGCAAATCTTGCGCAACTAGGATTAATTGAATTAGCCCAACATTGATAGGTATAACATAATGATAAAATTTGAAAATGTATCGAAACAATATGAACGCAATGGAATTACGACTCAAGCATTACAAAACATTAATTTAACCATCCAAAAAGGCGATATTTATGGCATTATTGGCTATAGTGGTGCAGGAAAAAGTACACTTGTACGTCTTATAAATTTTCTGGAAAAACCGACACAAGGCAATGTTATTATTCAAAACCAATCATTAAATCAATTATCAAATCCACAACTACGGCAAGTACGCCGTAAAATTGGCATGATTTTTCAGCATTTCAATCTACTTGAATCGAAAACGGTATATGAAAACATTGCTATTCCTTTAGTATTAATCAAAAAAGACAAACAAGCGATTAAACAGAAAGTCTATGAACTGCTTGAGTTTGTTGGCTTAAGTGATAAAGCTCATAGCTACCCTAAAGAGCTATCAGGAGGCCAAAAACAACGTATTGGCATTGCCCGGGCTTTGGCCAATGATCCCGATATTTTACTTTGTGATGAAGCTACATCAGCACTCGATCCGCAAACCACGCAATCGATTTTGGAATTAATCAAAAAAATTAATGATCAATATAAAATTACAGTGGTGTTAATTACCCATGAAATGCATGTTATAGAGCAGGTTTGTCATAAAGTCGCGGTGATGGAAAAAGGTAAAATCATCGAACATGGCAATGTGCTTGATGTGTTTGGTCATCCAAAACATAAAACCACACAAAATTTTGTTAGCTCAGTAATTAATGATCAAATTCCGGCAGGAGTGGTTGAAAATCTCCTAGAGATAGAAGGAAATAAAAGTAATATTAAATTGTTTAAACTCGAATTTCTGGGTCGCTCAGCCTCAGAGCCTGTTATGAATTCACTAATATTACAACAAAAAGTCATCGTCAATATTTTATTTGCTCATATGTCAGAAATTGAAAAAACTGTATTGGGCAGCATGTTTGTTCAACTAAAAGGCAGTGATAGTAATATCGAACAATCGGTACAGTTTCTTCGTGAACATGGAGTCAACGTTACAGAAATCCAACATTGGGAGAACAACTAATGGAAGTAGTAAATGATTTTATCAATTATTTGAATACTAATTTTTTAAGCCGAGTAACGATTGAACAATACGCACAAGCTTCGTTAGACACTCTATATATGGTTGTTTTCTCTTTAATATTAGGCGCATTAATTGGTATTCCATTAGCAATTTGTTTAGTTACCACTCGACCTTCTGGCTTACTTGAAAATAAACGGGTTTATCAAATTATCAATCCAATTATCAATTTTGTTCGATCATTACCTTTTATTATTTTACTTTTTTCACTTCATTCATTTACTTACTTTATAGTTCGCACATCTATCGGTACGACAGCAGCAATTGTGCCCTTAACATTTTATGTTGCTCCATATATCGCTAGATTAGTTGAAAACTCATTATTAGAAGTGAAGAGTGGTATTATTGAAGCAGCCGAATCTATGGGCGCAACACCAATACAAATTATTTGGCATTTTATGCTACCCGAAGCATTTAGCTCTTTGATTTTAACGTTCACTACCGCCACTATTGGTTTAATTGGTGCTACAGCGATGGCCGGTGCTATTGGTGCAGGCGGTATTGGTGATGTAGCCTATTCACAGGGTTATCAACGCTTTGATGATACAGTTATCTATATTTGTGTCGCGATTCTAGTTATCGCAATACAAACTGTACAAAGCATAGGGAATTATTTAGCTCGCAAAGCTCGACATGAATAACGACCTATAATAAATTGATATATAGTGGTACTCAATTAACAGTACCACTATGAAATTTCAATAAAACTCCGATTACGTCAACTATTACTAAGTTTTTTAGATAAAGTTTTAGCATAAAATGACGAACAATAAAATTCTTAATGTTTTATAATTAAGAAAGTGAAAATTATCAATTCATTTTAACGCATTTGTTTATTTACAATAATCAAGTAAAATACTCAAAATTCAATTATGGTAGTGTAGGAACACATTGTGACTGACACATTACAGCAAAATTTGGTCGAAATTCACGATATGTCTTTTTATCGTGGTACTCGGCCTATTTACAAAAATATGAACCTAACGGTACCCAAGGGCAAAGTTACCGCTATCATGGGGCCATCCGGGATTGGTAAAACTACGCTATTAAGACTTATTGGTGGGCAATTAAAACCACAAGCTGGTCAAATTTTATTTGATGGTGAAGATGTACCTAGTATGACGCGATCACGGCTATATGAAGTCCGTAAACGCATGAGCATGCTATTTCAATCAGGTGCATTATTCACTGATTTATCGGTATTTGATAATGTTGCTTATCCATTACGTGAGCATCTAAATTTACCTGAGCCAGTTTTACATAATTTAGTCTTGATGAAACTACAATCAGTAGGCCTACGTGGCGCAGCCAATATGATGCCTTCAGAATTATCTGGTGGTATGGCTCGACGTGCAGCGTTAGCCAGAGCTATCGCTCTTGATCCGGATCTCATTATGTTTGATGAACCATTCGCTGGACAGGATCCTATATCAATGGGAGTGATCGTTAAGCTCATCGCTGAACTCAATCAATCGCTGGGCTTAACCTGTATTGTAGTTAGCCATGATGTTAATGAAGTATTAAGTATTGCTGACTATGCATATATTGTTGCTGAACAACATATTATTGCCGGTGGAACATCTCAAGAATTGCGTCATAACCATGATTTACGCGTTAAACAATTCCTAGATGGTTTAGCCGATGGTCCAGTACCATTTCATTATCCTGCTGTTGATTACAAATTAGACCTAAGTAGAGGTGTAAACTAATGCTGAACTTAATTGCAAAACTTGGGCAATCAACAATTAATATTATTGCAATGTTAGGCCGCTCAGGGCTTATGCTATTTGGTGCACTTATTGGTAAACCTCAATTTAGCAAACAATTTCCATTACTTGTTAAACAATTTTATTTTGTCGGTGTACAATCACTTTCCATTATTATCGTATCGGGTTTATTTATAGGTATGGTATTGGCATTACAAGGTTACTTTATTTTAACTACCTTTGGTGCCGAAGCAAGCTTAGGTATGTTAGTTGCCCTTGCTCTATTACGGGAGCTTGGTCCTGTGGTTGCGGGATTACTTTTTGCCGGCCGAGCTGGTTCAGCCCTAACTGCCGAAATTGGCTTGATGAAGGCCACTGAACAATTATCAAGTATGGAGATGATGGCGATCGATCCATTAAGAAGAATTATTGCTCCACGTTTTTGGGCGGGATTTTTCTGTATGCCATTTTTAACCGCAATTTTTGTCGCTGTTGGTATTTTAGGTGGGGTATTAGTGGGCGTTGATTGGAAAGGTATTGATGCTGGATTTTTCTGGTCTTCCATTCAAAGCAATGTCGATTGGTGGCACGATTTAGGTAACTGTTTTATTAAGAGCTTTGCATTTGCAATCGCTAGTACTTGGATTGCACTATTTAATGGTTATGATTGCGTGCCAACATCAGAAGGAATCAGTCGGGCAACAACCAACACTGTTGTCTATTCATCATTAGTTATTTTGGGGTTAGATTTTATATTAACCGCATTAATGTTTAGTAATTGAGGTCATTAAACATGAGTCGTCAAGTTGAAATTACAGTAGGATTTTTTATGGTACTGGTGATCTGCTCAGTACTATTTTTATGCTTTAGAGTTACTGATCCAACATCTTTTGCTAGTCATAATTCTTATCGTGTTTATGCTGTATTTGATAATATTGGTGGTTTAAAGGTAAGATCACCAATTAAAATTGGTGGAGTAGTAATTGGTCGTGTAAGTAATATTAACTTAAAATCAGTCAATGATGATGTTTATAAACCTTATGTTACTATGGATCTAGATGCCCAATACGATAAAATTCCGAGCTCTAGTTCACTTTCTATCAAAACCTCGGGGTTATTAGGTGAACAATTCATTGATATTAATTTTGGATTAGATCAAAACATTGAACAGGAATTAGATGCTTTAGATGCAGACGAAGCCTCTACACCAACCAATAATAATGTTAACAAGAAGCCTGTTTATCTTATAGACGGTTATGTGATTAACAATACTAAACCAGCAATGGTTATCGAAGATTTAATTGGACAATTTTTATATAGTACTGGTGGTTCGTCAGATAAAGACAAAAAACAAGATACTAACGAAAGTAAGGAGTAATTATGTTAACCAGATTGAAACAAAGCTTATTTTTAATATTTGCATTAATGATAAGTACAGCAGCGTTTGCAGAAAATGACCCATATAAAGATATGCAAGTTGCAGCCGACAAAATT
This sequence comes from Gilliamella sp. M0320, assembly GCF_016101635.1. NCBI lineage: Bacteria > Pseudomonadati > Pseudomonadota > Gammaproteobacteria > Orbales > Orbaceae > Gilliamella > Gilliamella sp. M0320. The sequence continues at coordinate 235,355 of NZ_JACFQD010000003.1, read as the reverse complement.
TTTAATACCATGAAAGCGCAATCAGCGACGCTTAAATCAAATCCAAATAAACTTAAAGATATTGTCAGAGCTGACTTACTACCTTATGTACAAGTTAAATATGCTGGTGCACTCATCTTAGGTAATGCATATAAAACAGCAACAGATGCACAACGTACGGCTTATTTCAAAGCTTTCGAAAACTATCTAGTTCAAGCTTTTGCCCAAGCGCTTTCAATGTATAACGGTCAATCTTATCAAGTTGAAGCCTCAAAAGATTTAACCGGTAAATCATTAATTTCTATCCGTGTATTACTAAATCAACCAGATAAAAATCAACAACCGTTACGAATTGATTTCCAATGGCGAAAAAATACCGTAACTGGTGAATGGAAAGCTTATGATTTAATAGCGGAAGGCGTAAGTATGATTACAACCAAACAAAATGAATGGTCAACAATTTTACGCCAAGATGGAATTGACGCATTAACTAAACAGTTAAATGATCTATCTAATCGCAATATTGATCCAAACGCTAAACAAAAAGGTTAGTTCATCATGTCGCGAATCCAAGCAGAAAAACAACAAAATACACTTAATTTAATCGGTGAGCTTGATGCTCACTCATTAAATGATTTATGGTCAACACAAAAAACACTTTTAAATGGTGTAACGGATATCAATGTAACTCAAGTTACCCGCGTTGACTCTTCTGGGCTCGCGACACTAGTCTATTTTTGTAACCAATATAATATCAAATTAACCGGGATCAGCCCCCAGTTACAAACATTAATTGAACTTTATGATTTGCAAACGGTCATTAATCAGTAACTGTTAATGCAAATTCATAATAAAAAACCCCTTTCCTCAAAATTTTTTAATAAACAAAATATAGATAATAAGAGTTTAAATAATGGATAAGCAAGAAATTATAGCTAAATTAAAAAATTCACTCGACCTCGATGATGTTCATGTAATGACGGATGATGGCAGCCACTTTCAAGTTATTGCAGTTAGTGAAATCTTTGCCGAATTAAGTCGAGTAAAAAAACAACAAGCTATATATGCACCTTTAGCCGAATTTATTAATGATAATCGGATCCATGCATTATCAATCAAAACCTATACACCGACTGAATGGCAACGTGAGCGTAAATTAATGGGTTTATAATTAAACCCAATCAGCATTTTGACTTGAATTAAGGTTTTTAGCCACAACATAATGTTTTATTAAGAACCATAATCATTCGCATAAGGTATCGCAGTATGACTAACCCACTATTAAGCAATTCATCATTACCCCAATTTTCAAAAATTAAACCTGAGCATGTTCTGCCTGCTATTCAAGAGACATTAAACAACTGTCGTAAAACAATCGAATCAGTATTGGAACAAAATAGTGAATACACTTGGGATAACCTAATACAACCCATTGATGAAATGGATGAAAAATTTAGCCGAGCGTGGTCACCAGTTAGTCATCTTAATTCAGTGAAAAATAGTCCTGAATTACGTGAAGCTTATGAAGCCTGTTTACCATTACTCTCGGAATACAGCACTTGGGTTGGACAACATAAACCATTATATCAAGCTTACAAACAACTTAAAGATAGCAAGCATTATGAAAATTTAAGTAAGGCACAGAAAAAAGTGATCGACAATGCTTTACGTGATTTTGAATTATCTGGAATCGGCTTATCAGATGATAAACAAAAACGTTACGGTGAAATTGTTGCTAAACTTTCAGAATTATCATCGCAATATAGTAACAATGTATTAGATGCAACAATGGGATGGTCCAAACTAATTACTAATGTTGACGACTTGTCTGGATTACCTGAAAGTGCCTTAGCCGCAGCAAAAGAACAGGCAAAAGCTAAAAATCAAGAAGGTTGGTTACTAACTTTAGATATGCCAAGTTATTTACCGATTATGACTTACTGTGATAATCGAGACTTACGCTTTGAACTTTATCAAGCATATAATACTCGCGCATCCGATCAAGGGCCTAATGCAGGTAAATGGGATAATACCGATATTATTAAACAAATTTTATCACTTCGTGATGAACTCGCTAAATTACTCGGTTTTGAGACTTATGCTGATAAATCATTAGCAACCAAAATGGCTGAAACAACCTCGCAAGTTACTGCCTTTTTAACTGATTTAGCCAGCAAGGCCAAACCGCAAGGTGAAAAAGAGTTAGCCGATCTTAAAAGATATGCTTATGAATACTTTGGTGCAAGTGATATTAAACCATGGGATATCGCTTATTACAGCGAAAAACAAAAACAACATCTATATACTATCAATGATGAAGAGCTTCGTCCCTATTTCCCTGAACAACGTGTCGTTAGTGGATTATTTGAAGTCGTGCGTCGTATTTTCGGTATTACCGCTAAACAACGCCATGACGTAGAAGTTTGGGCGCCAGAGGTAAAATTTTATGATCTTTATGCTGCCAATGGAGAATTAAAAGGTAGTTTTTATCTCGACTTATATGCCCGTGAGCATAAACGTGGTGGAGCTTGGATGGATGATTGTATTGGCCAAATGCGTTTTGCCGATGGTCACTTGCAAAAACCTGTAGCTTATTTAACCTGTAACTTTAATCGTCCAATTGGCGATAAACCCGCATTATTCACCCACAATGAAGTCACCACATTATTCCATGAATTTGGTCATGGATTACATCATATGTTGACTGAAATTGAGGTATCGTCGGTAGCAGGTATTAATGGTGTGCCATGGGATGCGGTTGAATTACCAAGTCAATTTTTAGAAAATTGGTGCTGGCAACCTGAGGCTTTAGAATTTATCTCCGGTCATTATCAAACTGGAGAACCTTTACCTAAAGAGATGTTAGATAAAATGCTAGATGCCAAAAACTTCCAAGCAGCATTATTTATTTTACGTCAATTAGAATTTGGTTTATTTGATTTTAAACTACATAGTAACAAAACACCGGATATTTTAGAGACATTAAAACAGGTCAGACAACAAGTTGCAGTAGTACCTACTGTTGATTGGGGACGGTTCCCACATGCGTTTAGCCATATTTTTGCTGGTGGTTATGCGGCTGGTTATTATAGTTATCTTTGGGCGGAAGTTTTATCAGCAGATGCATTTTCTCGTTTTGAAGAAGAAGGAATTTTTAATGAATCAACCGGTAATGCATTTCTTGATAATATTTTGTCGCAGGGTGGCAGTGATGAACCTATGACATTGTTTAAAAATTTCCGTGGCCGTGAGCCACAACTTGAGGCATTACTTCGTCACTATGGAATCCACTAATATCAATTCTGCTCAGCTAAAACAATTAGCTGAGCAGTGGTTATCCGATCATATCGAACTTCCATTTGTTTTAGTTAGTCAAGCTCATCAACTTGAGTTACAAAAAACCGATGAGCCAAAATTAGGGGCAGTCGCAGTTAATTTTGTGTCAGGCACAATGGCACATCGTCGTCAATTTGGTGGTGGTCGTGGTGAAGCTATCGCCAAAGCTGTTGGAGTTAAAGGTAATTACTTACCAACCGTTATAGATGCCACTGCTGGATTAGGACGAGATGCCTTCGTATTAGCTTCTATTGGCTGTCAGGTTACAATGTTTGAGCGTCATCCGGTGGTAGCAGCCTTACTCGCTGATGGACTTGATCGTGCTTATCAAGATCCGACTATTGGTCAATTATTACAAAAACAGTTACGTTTAATTTATAATTCAAGCTTACATGGACTCAGCTTATATCAAGATAAACCTGATGTTGTGTATCTTGATCCGATGTTTCCACATCGACAAAAAAGTGCATTAGTCAAAAAAGAGATGCGTATTTTTCAACAATTAGTCGGTAGTGATCTTGATGCCGAAAGTTTGCTCGAACCGGCAAGGCGAATAGCCAAAAAACGAGTTGTTGTCAAACGGCCTGATTATGCACCATTTTTAGCCAATCAAAAACCAACGGCTGAAATTAAAACTAAAAATCATCGTTTTGATATTTATACACCATTAGATTGTATATAGGAACAGTATTTAAATATGCGACTGGATAAATTTCTTGCTCACCATTTAGGTGTGAGCCGAACAATAGTCAATAAAGAACTTAAAGCCCAAAAAGTTACCGTTAATGGTGATATTGTCAAATCAGGGGCTTATCATATCTCACCAGATCAAATTGTAGAATATGATGGTTTCGAAATCGTCCCTATTACCGAAAAGCGCTACTTTATGCTCAATAAACCACAAGGTTATGTCTGTTCTACTGATGATCCAGATCATCCTACTATCCTCTATTTTATTGATGAACCTATGGCAGAAAAACTACATTCAGCAGGCAGACTGGATCTTGATACCACTGGTTTGGTTTTATTAACCGATGATGGTAAGTGGTCACATCGTATAACTTCACCTAAACATCATTGTGAAAAAGTCTATCAAGTGACAGTTGAACAACCACTTACCGCTAATCTTATTGATATATTTAAACAAGGCATTCAGTTAAAAAGTGAAAAAACTCTAACCGAACCAGCTAAATTGATTATCATTGACGATTATCATGCAGAACTCACTATAAGCGAAGGGCGATATCACCAAGTAAAACGAATGTTTGCAGCGGTAAATAACCATGTCACCCAATTACATCGCAAACAGATCGGCAATATTGTTCTTAATATACCTGAAGGTGAATATCGACCACTTACTCAGGACGAGATCAATTCGTTTAATTAGTATTTTTGATTAGATTCAATAAATAATAATTTTTTTTGCTAAATTTTAGCTCCAAAGGGATGACGACGTGCAAACACAAGATCCGCAAATAGTAATCAAAGTTTCTAAACAAGCACTCATTTTTATTCTTGGTTTAATTTCAATGTTGATGCCATTATCCATTGATATGTATTTACCAAGTATGCCAACTATTGCCGAAAAATTTAATGTTGCCGATTCCACTGTACAATTAACGATAAGTTGTTATTTATTAGGATTTTCACTAGGCCAACTTTTATTTGGGCCCCTAACCGATAGCTATGGACGACGAAAAGTTTTAACTTTTGGACTAATTATCTTTATCATTGCTGCATTATGTTGTGGTCTAGCTGCCAATATAAATCAATTAATTACTGCCCGCTTTTTTCATGGCATAGCAGCATCAGCAACTACCATTGTCATTAATGCATTAATGAAAGATATTTATCGTGATCGTGATGAATTTTCAAAAATGATGTCTTTTGTCATGCTTATCTCCAATGTTGCCCCACTACTTGCACCAATTATTGGCGGTTTTATTCTATTCTGGTTTGACTGGCAAGCGAACTTCTATGTTCTTAGTTTAATGGCTATCATCTGCCTTGGATTGGTAACAATCAATATTCCTGAAACCTTAGCTAAATCGAAACGTGATAAATTCAGCATAATTAGAATTTTAAGTAATTTCATTGCGTTATTTAGACATAGGCAAGTATTTACTTATATGATGATTGGCGCATTTTCTGGAGCAGGATTATTCTCGTTTCTCAGTCTTGGGCCATTTGTTTATATTAATTTACATGGTGTTGCTTCAATCAATTTTGGTTATTACTTTGCTATAAATATTTTAGTTATGATATTTATGAACACACTAAATAGCCGTCTGGTACGACGAGTTGGCTCGATTAAAATGATGCAATTGGGATTATTGATTCAGTTTATAATGACAATTGATATGGCAATTACCAGTATATTTAACTTAGGATTTTTCTTTTTAGTCATATTTATTGCTGGTTATATCGGTTGTATTTCAACCATAGGAGGGAATTGCATGGCGGTAATTCTTGATTGTTATTCTCATATCGCCGGAACCGCCTCCTCACTTGCAGGCACGATTCGCTTTGCTGTTGCCGGCGCTATTGGTGTTTTACTTTCTACACTCGTTTCAACACATACCACAACCTCGGTTACCAATAATTTAACTGAATGGTTAATGGTTGGTTCAATGGTGATCTGTAACTTCTTAGCCGTCGGTTTATTTTTGAGTGTTAGAAATATAACAAGGAAAAAAACATGATCTATCAATTAGGCAACTTAAAACCACAAATTAATCCAACTTGCTTTATTGCCAAATCTGCCGATATTATTGGTGATGTGGTTTTAGATGAAAATGTATCTATTTGGTTTAATGCAGTTTTACGTGGTGATATCGCCAAGATACATATTGGTAAAAACAGTAATGTCCAAGATAACTCTACGATTCATATTGAAACTAATGTTCCATGTATTATTGGTGAAAACGTGACAATTGGCCATAACGTCATTTTACATAGCTGCACGGTCGAAGATAATGTTTTAATTGGTATGGGTAGCACAATTTTAAATAATGCTAAAATTGCCAAAAATTGCTTGGTAGGTGCTAATTCACTAGTTACCCACAGCTTACCACATGAAGAAGGTTGTCTAATTATGGGATCTCCAGCTAAAATTATTCGCAAATTGACTGAGAAAGAAATTCTAGCCAATATTACAAATGCTCAACATTATGTATTAAATGCGCAAAGATTTAATCAAACCTTGATCGAATTGAATTCATATCAATAAATTATTTTTTATCTCTCATTCACGCTATAAGTGGGTTTAATTTATGATAAAATAGCTAAAATTTTAATTAAAATAGCTTTTAGGTACGTGTTTGAAAAAATTTAAAATTACTAGAAGACAGATTGTTATTCAATTAATTCTATTAACATTAATAGGATTGTCTGTTTGTTTATTTTTATCACTTTTTACTTACAACCCATCGGATCCGGGTTGGTCACGTACGGCTTGGCATAATCCTATTAGCAATTTTGGCGGTTATATTGGTGCATATGCTGCTGATATCGTATTTCAATTTTTTGGACTGATTGCTTTTAGTTTACCTATTATTATCATTTTCTTTTGTTTACAGTTAATGGGCTATTTTTATCGTCATAGTAATGAACCAATTAACTATTTCAGTGTTTCATTTCGAATTATTGGTATATTAGCTTTTGTACTTAGTTGTTGTGGTTTTTTTACCCTTAATATTCGTGATCCGGAACAATTCCAAGCTGGTGGTTATCTAGGCTCAATCGTTATTGAAAGCTTGTTACCAGTTATGAGCAGCTTAGTAACCTCTTTAGCTTTACTGGCAACAACCTTAGCATGTGTTACATTACTAACTGGCTTTTCGTGGCTTTATCTATTTGAAAAAATCGGGGCGTTGGTTATGTTAATACTGTCGCCAATAAAATGGTTATTTACACCAGATAAAATGACACAATCAGTTGCGCAAAATCAAAATGATGAAGCATCTATACAAGAAAAAGAACCACAGATTGATTTACATCTTGATATGGATGACAGTAGCCAAAATAGTGTTGAACTAACCAATTTGGCTAAGAATAATCAAGAATTAACCACTAAAATAGATACGGAAAAAGCCGAATCAACAATAGATCCGATTTCATTACAAAATGATGAAAAATTCATAAAAACGGCAGCACAATTATTACAAACGATCGAAGCTAACACTGCAACTACAGACGAAACTCATGATGTAACTGACAAGGCAGCCAAAAAAGACCTTGATCCTGACGCAATATTAGCGCGGATGGAAAATATTTTAAAAAATATGAATGATGGTGATACAACTAATTCTACTAATTTGGCGGAATCTAATGACCAAATGGATAGTCAAGAGATTATCCAACCTTTCGAAGAAGATAAGTACACGATTGCCGATGCACCAAGTAAACCATTATTTACTATGGAACATCATGAACCAGAAATAAATATAAATCATCCTACTTTTAACAGCGAGAGTGTGATTGAACCAAATGTGATACAACCAGTTGAGGATGAAATATCACCAAGTATTACTCAAGAATATAATAATTATCAATCCAATGATATTCCAGACAACTTTGAAATACCTGAGGATGTTGATATCTCTCTTCTTAAACAAGAAAATCCTACTATTGATGATATTTATTTAAATGATGTTGATAACGAAGAAACGACACAAGCACTTACATCTTTAACTCAAACGGCAACAATTATCGATGAAGATGCCGAAGAAGATAATGAAGATGAGGGAGAAAGCCTAATTCATCCGTTATTACAACGTAATGATAAACCATTACCCAAGCCAACTACTCCATTACCGTCGTTAAATTTATTAACGCCACCACCAACAACAAGAATTGAGGTTGATCATGTTGCGTTAAATGCAATGGCACAGCAAATTGAAAAAAGTTTATCTGATTATCGAGTAAAAGCTCGCGTTGTTGATTATTTACCAGGTCCTGTGATTACGCGGTTTGAAATTGAATTGGCTCCGGGTATTAAAGCTGCCAGAATATCAACACTGGATCGTGATTTAGCTCGTTCCTTATCTATGCCATCAGTAAGGGTTGTAGAAGTAATACCAGGTAAACCTTATGTCGGTATTGAATTACCTAATCAAAATCGCCAAACCGTTTATTTCAGAGAAGTATTAGATAGCCCACAATTCAAAAACGCTCAATCTCCACTTACTGTCGTTTTAGGAAAAGACATTGCTGGACAATCGGTGGTTGCTGATTTAGCAAAAATGCCTCACTTATTAGTCGCAGGGACTACAGGTTCAGGAAAATCGGTTGGTGTTAATGCCATGATATTAAGCATTTTATACAAATCACAACCGGAAGATGTTAGGTTCATCATGATTGATCCTAAAATGTTAGAACTCTCTATCTATGAAGGAATACCACATCTGTTAACTCAAGTCGTCACCGATATGAAAGATGCGGCAAATGCGCTTAATTGGTGTGTGAATGAAATGGAAAAACGCTATCGATTAATGTCAGCGTTAGGAGTGCGTAACATTGCTGGTTTTAATGAGAAAATCAAGCTAGCTGAAGAGATGGGACGACCAATTCCAGATCCACTCTGGAAACCAACCGATAGTATGGATCTAGAAATGCCGACGCTTGAAAAACTTCCATATATTGTGGTTATGGTTGATGAATTTGCGGATTTAATTATGGCCGTTGGTAAAAAAGTAGAAGAGTTAATTGCTCGACTTGCACAAAAAGCCCGAGCTGCAGGTATTCATTTGGTACTAGCTACCCAAAGACCTTCTGTTGATGTTATTACCGGTTTAATTAAAGCTAACATACCAACCCGTATTGCATTTACAGTTTCAAGTAAGATTGACTCACGAACCATTTTAGATCAAATGGGTGCAGAATCTCTGCTTGGTATGGGTGATATGCTCTATTTAGCGCCAAATAGCTCTATTCCTGTTCGTGTTCATGGCGCTTTTGTCCGTGATGAAGAAGTTCATGCCGTCGTTCAAGATTGGAAAGCGCGTGGTAAACCTAAATATATTGAAAATGTAACCGTCTCAACCGACGATAGTGAAAGTGGTAGCTTTGATACTATTGATGAAGAACTCGATCCACTATTTGATCAAGTTGTTTCTTTCGTCATTGAAACACGTAGAGCATCAATATCCAGTGTCCAACGTAAATTCAGAATTGGTTATAACCGAGCCGCACGAATTGTGGAACAAATGGAAATGGAAGGCATTATAAGTGCACCTGCCCATAATGGTAATCGAGAAGTACTTGCTCAAGCATCTCATAATGATTATTAAGCTTAATTGTAAAGGCAGCCTATTCCATGAGTAATTATTTATCGCAAGTAATTAGCTTAGAATCGAAATTGATAAGTCATAATATTCTCAGCTCACCGACAATATTGGCGGTACAAGCGTTAATTAGAGAGATCTGCTTATCACCCAAACCTGGATTGGTTGATATGAACAATAATGGCGCACATCACGATATGAATTTTCAAACATTCATAACAAGTATTAACGCCATTTCAAATTGGTTTGAACGTTTTTATCAATATGGTAAACATAATACCAACGTTGCAGCACCTGATTTTTTAGCAAATATTCGACCAATTGGCCTTGAATGTGAAACAGCGATGTTTAGTGCAACTAAACAGATTAATACGCATAAAGGTGGAATATTTGCCTTTGGTCTATTACTAAGTGCCATTGGTAAATTAGAGCAACTTAAATTACAAACAACTATTCCGATGATCTGTAATGAGGTAGCCAATATTTGCCATGGTATGGTTAATAACGAGTTATCAAAAAATAACCGCAGCCACTCAATAGGGGAACGGCTTTTTAAAAAATATAATCTTACTGGTGCAAGAGGCGAAGCTGAATCAGGATATACAACCGCACGTGAGATATCATTACCAATTTATCAAGAAATGTTGAATAGTGGCTATAATGAAGAATCAGCCCTATTACAAGCAATGCTATACTTATTAGCTTACAATCAAGACACAAACCTAGTTTCTAGAGGAGGACTAGCCGGATTAGAATTCGTGCAAAATGAAGCAAAAGATTTAATCCAGCAAGGTGGCGTTATGCATCCAAATGGACTAGAAATGATTGCTAAGTTAGATGACGAACTGATAAAACGCCACCTAAGTCCTGGTGGCTCAGCGGATCTTATCGCAGTTACATGGTTTTTATCTCATTATGCAGCTCAAAATTAACTCATTTAGCTTATAAAAGTTCTTACAACAATTGGATTAATTCAATCTAGCATCAAATATTTAGGCAATAAAATAACCAATAAGCATATTTATATAATCATAAATTATATAATGTAGGATTAATAACCAACTTTGCGAAAAAAATTACTTTCCTAATCTTTTATAAAGCCTTTCAGGACGACCTATTTTGCCATGGTTAAGCTCAACCGTTAATAATTTAGTTTGCACACAATATTCTAAATATCGTCTAGCGGTGGTTTTACTAATATTAGCTTTTTCGACAATTTGATCTACAGTTTGCGGTTCATTAGTTTGCATAAATAGATCTTTAACTTTTTGTAAGGTAATTTCTTCAATACCTTTAGAGTGGCGATTAATATCAACAAAGTCTTTAGTTTGTAGATTAAAAAGTTCATCAATACGTCTTTGATTAACATGTTTTTGCAAACTTTGACGATATAAAAAAAGTTCAAAACGTTCAAGTGAGTGTTTTAAACGCTGATAAGATACCGGCTTGATTAAATAATCAAAAGCACCAAAACGTATCGCTTTACTACAGGTATCCATATCACTCGCAGCAGTAATAAAAATAACATAACAATCTAAATTATTATTAATAATATATTCAAATAATTCAATTCCTTTTCCATCAGGGAGGTAATTATCTAATAAAATTAATGTTGGTTTTAATTTTTCAACCATCACTTTCGCTTCTTCCAAAGTTGCAGCGATACCAATAACTTCTACTTTGGTGTCTCGTTGAATAAATTCAGCATTTAATTCAGCTAAAATGGGTTCATCTTCAACAATAAGAACTTTAATTGTATCTTCTTTTATTTCATACATACTTTATTCACCTCTGTTAACTACTTAGGTATAAAAACAGAAAAAATCGTTCCATAAGGTTCATTATCTTCAAATGTGATGTAGCCGTTAGCTTTTTTCACATATGTTGAAACTAAATGTAAACCTATACCATGTTCGTTCGAATTTTGTGAGGTTACCCCCGGTTGGAAAATTGAATTGCGGATTTTATCATCTATACCACAACCCTGATCACTGACTTCTAAAACAATTTCATCGGTTCTATCACTTAAATATAAATAGATAGATTTATCACCTTGATTATTTTTTAAACAGGCATTAAAGGCATTATCCAGCAGATTACCTAATATCGACATAAACTCGGCTTCAGTTATCTTGGAAGGCAATGCCTCCAAATGGCAGGCAGGATCAAAGAACAATTTTAAGCCAATTTCATGTGACTTAGAATATTTACCGATTAATAAACCGCAAATAGCTGGAACCTGAAAATGACTGGTAATGAAATCTAGATTTTGTTGATTATCAGCAGAATGTAACGCAATAAATGATTCCGCTTCTTCATATCGTTTCATATAAATTAAACCGGATAACGTTGCCATCCAATTAAGATGTTCATGTCTTAGCGCACGCAAATTATCCACATATTGCGTAACTTGGGTTAATTGCATACTTAATAAATTAATATCATCATAATTTCGGAAGGTTATCACCCATCCATGAATTTCATCATCAACAATCACGCGAATACGATTAGCAATAACAATAATATTATTGAAATAGCAAATATGGTCATGCACATCTTTGGTCTGATTGGTACTACCATAAAGAAAATCAGTTGATTTAATAAAGTTAGATAAATCATGATTAAGCAAACTATTATCATCAATATCTATATTTAACATACGCCTTGCTGATTGGTTGATATTAATAATTTTGTAATCAAGATCAATCGCAATAATACCTTCAAAGATTGATTCCATTATTGATTTCTGACTCTTTACCAATAGTGCAATTGCTTGAGGTTCTAAATTAAACATCTGTTTTTTGATTGCTCTAGCAAAACATAAAGAAAATATAAACAGAGCAAAGAATAAAAAAGAGCAAAAGATGATAAATGGAATAAATTGTTTTATATGTGACGCATAAATATCATCTACCATATAACCAACCGAAACAATACCAATTACTTTGCCATGGCTAATAATCGGCGCTTTACCTCTTAGGGCTAAACCTAAAGATCCTTGACTTATTGTGGTGCTACTAATACCACTTAACACCTCCTGATTGTCATCACCAACCATGGGTAAATATATTGAATTATTAGCCGTATGAAATAACCGATAAGCGTTAGCATCACCTATAACAATATAACTCGCATCGCTTTGTTCAAAAATATCTGAAACAAGTTTAGCGATTTGTTCAGTATCTTTCTCTTCTACATATTTTATTAAGCTTGGAATCACAGCTAACTCTTTTGCTTGAATTTGAGCTTTTTCGCCTAAACTACGATATAAGGCGTTTTCTGTCACATTCCATATGTAGCTTTGCAGCAATGCTAAAACCACCAATGAAAAGATTAAAAGAGATAAAAATAATTTTGTCGTAAATGACAGATGTATTCGTTTTCGCATTTTTATACTTAATAAATAATTGCTGTATCTGCTAAGGAGTGTAACACAGCATAAAAAAACTTAGAGCCTTTAAAACCATAAAAACCACACTTAATTTATGATTTATATCACAAAATTGATATTAATATTTTGTCACTATATGCGCCATTAAAACAAAGCAAATTTATTTTGGAGATAAAAAAAATATGGTGGATTTCAATTCAGTTGAAAAAACGCACAATACCGTCGAAAAACATGAGATAAAACACGAAGATCAGACTAAAAAGTTTTGGCCATACGGATGGTGGAAACTTATGGATGATTATAAAATCGGTGTAATTCCTTTACCATTATTTATTATCGCGGGTATTCTTATCTTTGCTGAAGTATTAGTAACAGGTAAATTACCAAGTGAAATAGTTGTTATGGTAGTAACATGTGCTTTCTTTGGTTTTCTTTGTGGTGAAATAGGTAAACGTTTACCAATTGTTGGAAAAATGGGGGCAGCAGCAATTTGTGCAACCTTTATTCCATCTGCATTAGTTTATTATGGCATTTTGCCTGCTCCTGTGGTGCAAGCAACAACCAAATTCTATAAAGATACTCACATTTTATATCTTTATATCTGCTGTATTATCGTTGGTAGTATTATGAACATGGATAAGAAAACACTTATTCAAGGCTTCTTAAAAATCTTCGGACCAATGGTATGTGGTGAAATTGTTGGTATGCTAGTTGGTGTTGGTGTGGGTTATTTACTTGGCTTATCTCCATTTGAAACATTCTTCTTCTTAGTATTACCAATCATGGCCGGTGGTGTTGGTGAAGGTGCAATTCCATTATCAATCGGATATGCATCTATTTTAGGTATGGAACAAGGTGAAGCTCTAGGTAGAGTATTACCAATTGTTATGTTAGGTGGTTTAACCGGTATTATTTGTGGTGGTATCCTTAACCGTATTGGTAAAGCTTATCCACATTTAACTGGTAATGGTCGCTTGTTACCAGCATCAGAAGATGACCAAATTATCAATAAAACAGCTAAAGCAGAATCAGTTATTGATGTGACAACTTTTGCATCTGGTGTATTATTAGCCGCCATCCTTTATATGGTCGGTATGATTGGTCACAAAGTAACAGGTATTCCAGCGCCAGTAGGGATGCTATTTGCTGCAGTATTTGTTAAACTAGTATCAGGTGTTTCACCAAAAGTACTAAGTGGTTCGCAAGTAGTTTACAAGTTCTTCCAAACCTCTGTAACCTATCCTATTTTATTCGCTGTGGGCGTGGCAATCACACCGTGGGATAAAATCGTAGCAGCTTTCACCGTAATCAACCTAATAGTTATTGTTTGTACAGTAGTAAGTTTAGTCACAACTGGTTTCTTTGTTGCTAAAAAACTAGGTATGTATCCAGTTGATGCGGCAGTTATCTCTTGCTGTCAAAGTGGTCAAGGTGGAACTGGTGACGTTGCAATCCTGACAGCAGCAGAACGTATGGAGTTGATGCCATTTGCCCAAATTGCTACTCGTATTGGTGGTGCAATTAACGTATCCGTATCCTTACTCATTCTAGGCAATTTTTTAGTATAGTTTTTTTCAAGAGCAACCTTAGTTATTACTAGGGTTGTTCTATTTTCTTGTGTAGTTTCAATAAACAGCTTTTAAGGAGTATTCATGAAGCTTGTCAGTTACCTTGTTTCTGGTCGACCAAGTTTTGGTTTATATACTGATCATGGCATCGTAGATTTAGGCCAAAAACTAGGCGATAAATATCAAGATCTAAAATCCCTTCTTTCTGATAAAGATGGATTAGCTAACGCAAAAAACTTTTTAGACTCACCTAGTGATATCGATGAACAAGCAATAACTTATTTACCGGTAATTCCAAATCCAAACAAAATTTTGTGTGTAGGAATGAATTATGCGGAAAAACGAGCAGAATTTAATGAAACTAGTTCTGCCCCAACTTTATTTGTTCGTTTTCCTGATTCTCAAACAGGACATAAGACAAATATCATTAAACCAACTATCAGCGATGAACTGGATTATGAAGGCGAATTAGCAATTATTATTGGTAAAGAGGCCTTCCGCATAAAATCAGAAGAAGCCTTATCTTATGTCGCAGGCTATAGCTGTTATATGGATGGTTCGATTCGTGACTGGCAATATACTTGGTACACAGCTGGTAAAAATTGGCCAAATACCGGGGCTTTTGGACCATGTTTAACAACTACAGATGAAATACCCGATCCTAAAGCGCTATCAATAGCAACTTATCTGAATGGAAAAGAGATGCAACATGATAGCATCAAGAATTTAGTACATACTGTACCTGATTTAATCTCGTATATTAGTACATTTACTAAATTATCACCGGGTGACGTTATTCTTACTGGCTCACCAGGTGGGGTTGGAAAAAAACGAAATCCACCAATATTTATGCACGATGGTGATACCATTGAAGTTGAAATTACCAATATTGGTCGTCTAACTAACTTTATTGTTGAAGAAAAAAGGTAGTTATATGTACGATTTAGTTGATTACAGTGTTGTTGATATATCTAAATCTGAACAAGATTATCAAGCAATTAAGCAATTACTATTGCAATCTGACCTCGATTTAGATCCACAAGTCACAACTTTCATTGTTGCAAAACTGAATAATAATTGTATCGCTTGTGCCGGTCTTGATCACAATATTATTAAGTGTGTAGCCATTGATCCTGATTATCGCGGAAACCAACTAAATCTAACTTTAATCGACTATACGATGAAATATGCCAATGACAACGGCTATTTTCATCTATTTTTATATACTAAACCTGAAAATATCGCTTTTTTCAAAGCATGCGGTTTTTATCCTATTGTTGAAATTTCTGATTTAGTCGTATTGATGGAAAACACACCGGTTGGGATTAAACAATATTGTAAACAATTATCGCAATACCAAAAGGCTGGTAACAAAATTGGCAGTATAGTGATGAATGCCAATCCTTTTACTAAAGGTCATCAATATCTTATTGAATTTGCAGCCAATCAATGTGATTGGGTACATGTATTTGTGGTTAATGAAGATGTATCACTGTTTCCGTTTCAGGTACGTTTACAGTTAGTAAAAGATGGCACAAAAGATATTAAAAATGTTACGGTTCATGCCAGTTCGTCATACATTATTTCTAAAGCGACCTTCCCTACTTATTTTTTAAAAGATAAAAGCAAAATTGACTATGCTTATATGGGAATCGATCTGTTAATCTTCCGTAACTATATTGCTCCAGCATTAAATATAACTCACCGTTTTGTTGGTACAGAGCCACATAGTGAAGTGACTAATGCTTATAATCAAGCGATGAAATATTGGTTAGAAGATGACAAAGTTAGTTTGGCATCCAAGATTACTGTCATTGAGGTTGCTCGAAAACTCGAGGAATCAAACATTATATCAGCATCATTAGTGCGAAATTCACTGGCATTAAAAAATTATGAACAGATTAAGAAATTAGTTCCTTCAACAACTTGGAATTATATTTCAGCTAATTTGGATAAATTAAATATTTAATTCTTTTCAAAAGGTAAAAACATGAAAATACAAAAAGAAGCCATGGCAGGAACTCTCGAATCCAGCGATTTGTTAGTTAAAGTCATGCCAAATACTGGCATCGAAATTGTTATTAATAGTGATGTAAATAAACAATTTGGCGATCAAATTCGCGCAGTGGTTAATAACACGTTAAATGAACTTAACTTAACTGATGGTTTAATCATTATTGACGATAAAGGAGCTTTAGATTGTGCAATAAAAGCACGGGTACAATGTGCTGTGTTACGTGGTGCAGAAGAAACTGAATTAGATTGGAGTAAATTACTATGAAAAAATTACGTCGCAGTATGCTGTTTCTTCCAGGTGCAAATGCAGCAATGTTATCTACATCTTTTGTCTATAAACCAGACTCAATTATGTTTGATCTTGAAGATGCTGTGTCTATCAAAGAAAAAGATTCAGCACGTCTACTCGTCGCGCAAACATTAAAATTACCTGTTTATAAAGAACATGGCATTGAAACTGTAGTTAGAATTAATGCATTAAATACACCATTTGGTCTTAAAGACTTAGAAGCCGTTGTGCGAGCTGGTGTTGATGTTGTTCGCTTACCAATGACCAATAGTGCTGAAGATATTCATGAACTTGAAGCGCATGTTGAACGAATTGAAAAAGAGTGTGGCCGAGAAGTGGGTAGCACTAAATTAATGGCGGCTATTGAATCAGCTCAAGCAGTAGTTAATGCCGTATCCATTGCCAAATCATCGCCACGTTTAATTGGTATCGCTCTTGCGGCATTTGATTATCTAGTCGATATGCAAACAGAACGCGGGGATGGTACTGAACTATTTTATGCACGCTGTGCTGTTTTACATGCTGCTCGCGTAGCCGGTATTGATGCTTTTGATGTTGTTTATTCAAATGTTAATGATGATGAAGGCTTTTTAAAAGAAGTCAGCCTAATTAAAAAATTAGGATACAACGGTAAATCATTGATTAATCCACGACAAATTGAGCTATTACATAATGCTTATGCACCTACTGCTAGTGAAGTAGAAAATGCTAAAAAAGTCGTTGAAGCCGCTGAAGAAGGTGAAAGAAAAGGGCTTGGAGTTGTTTCTTTAAATGGCAAAATGATTGATGCACCAATTATTGCTCGTGCGCAAAAAATCATTGAACTAGCTAAATACTCCGGTGTACGTAAAGAAATTTGATAGGATTGAAACATGACAACTTCTATAAACCAAAAAATTGCTGATTTATTAAAACAGCATCCTGATCTTAAAAATATCACACCATTTATTGATGCTAATGCAACCACACCTTATCTAAAAGATGAGTCTAAGTATACCCGTAAATTGTGTGAGTCAATTGAGCAAGCAATAGAAAAGTGTGAACTTCGTGATGGAATGACTATCTCTTTTCACCACGCATTTCGTGAAGGCGATAAAGTTATCAACAAAGTTGTTGAAACCATTAGTAAATTAGGTATTAAGAACCTTACATTAGCTTCAAGCTCATTATTAAGCTGTAATGCAGCATTGATTCCTCACATTGAATCTGGGGTAATTACTAAAATCTATACCTCAGGATTACGTGGAAAATTAGCTGATGCGATTTCACACGGCCTAATGGAAAATCCGGTACATATCCATTCTCACGGTGGTCGAGTCAAATTAATCCAAAGCGGAGAAATCAATATTGATATCGCATTCTTAGCTGTATCAACTGCTGACGAACAAGGTAATGCTAATGGCGTATCAGGTAAATCACAATGTGGCGCCCTTGGTTATGCTATGGTTGATGCTCAATTTGCTAAGAAAGTGGTTTTACTTACTGAAGATATTGTTAGTTATCCTAACCATCCAGCAAGTATCCGCCAAGATCAAGTTGACTATATTGTTAAAGTTGACGAAGTTGGTGACCCAACTAAAATTAGCGTTGGTGCAGCACGTATCACCAGTAACCCTAGAGAATTAATGATTGCCCGCTATGCCGCTGATGTTATCGAAAATTCAGGTTATTTTAAAGATGGATTCTCAATTCAGACTGGTTCTGGCGCATCATCAACTGCAGCGACACGCTTTCTAGAAAATCGAATGCGAGCGAAAAATATCACAGCATCATTTGCTCTAGGTGGTATTACAGCAAGTATCGTCGATCTTCATGAGAAAGGCTTAGTAAAACGTTTACTTGATACACAAAGTTTTGATGGAGCTGCGGGACAATCTTTAGGTAAGAATAAAGATCATATTGAAGTTTCAACCAACGTTTACGCTAATCCAGCCTCAAAAGGTGCGAGTGTTGATGAATTAGATATTGTCATTCTTAGCGCACTCGAAGTAGATTTAGATTTCAATGTTAATGTACTAACAGGATCTGATGGTGTTATGCGTGGTGCATCCGGTGGTCACTGTGATACAGCCGCTGGAGCAAATCTAACTATTATCGTTGCGCCACTAATTCGTAGCCGAATTCCAACGGTAATTAGAAAAGTAACCACTATTGTTACACCAGGTGAAAGTGTAGATGTGTTAGTCACTGACCATGGTATAGCGGTAAATCCTGCTCGTCCTGAAATCGCCGAACGATTAAAAGCGGCTAATTTACCAGTAATGACTATTGAAGAACTTTATCAACGTGCTATTGCATTAACAGGTGAACCAAAACCAATTGAATTTAACGATAAAATTGTTGGGATTGTTCACTTCCGTGATGGCTCAATTATTGATGTTGTTCGTCAAGTCAAAGACTAATTAACTTTGTAATAGTAATAGCATAACAAAATTCTTAGTTATGCTATTACTCAACATCATTATGAATAATCCAACATTAAGATTCGACGATGGCATTAACATAACGCTTGAGCAAATGTTAATGGCTAAAGAAAATCGCGTAAACAATCAGCAACAAGTTTTTGCGCACTACCCTTATCCGCTAATATCATTAAGTTTAGTAATACCTGGACCAATCAAGAAAAGTAGTGGCACTTTATTCTTATTTAATGAAGCTGTACAAGCTATCCATCAGATGTTAAACCAACATAATATTTCTATTATCTATGAAAAACTTTATGAAAGCATAACTGGTGATGAAGCATTATTATCAATTGATCATAACGTTGATATGCTTAAACAACTGTGTATAAAAATTGAGGAGAGGCATTTTTTAGGACGATTATGGGATATAGATGTCATTGACCCTGTTACACAAAAAAGTATTTCTCGGTCTAAATTCGAGCATCATTCTCGACAATGTTTAGTTTGCCATGATAATGCTAAAATTTGTGGTCGAAGTAAACGGCATTCAATTAACGAGATCCTCAGCGCCATTGCCAATAAAGTCAATGATTATCGAAATAATGAAACGAACTTAAATATATAGCTATCTATATTAATAGAGTCGAAAAATAAGCTATTTTCCAACTCTATTGATAAATTGATGACGGTTAAATATTTGCTAACGCTTGCTCTAAATCACCAATCAGATCATTGATATCCTCGAGACCCACAGAAATACGTAATAATTGATCGGATATACCCGCTGTTTTGCGTGCTTCAGCACTAATTCCTGAATGGGTCATTGTAGCTGGATGACATATTAAACTTTCTACGCCACCAAGTGATTGCGCTAAGGTAAAAATATTCAACGCATCTAGGAATTTAGGCATATCATCGGCAGCGCAAGCTAATTCAAAACTCAACAGTGAACCGAAGCCTTTTTGTTGTTTTTTGGCAATGTCATGACCTAAATTTGTTGGTAACGAAGGATGAAAAACTTTAGCAATTTTAGGATGATTAACTAAAAATTCGACGACTTTTTCTGCATTTTCTAGTTGTAATCTAACTCTTGCAGTAAGAGTTCTTAAACCGCGCAATAATAAATAACTATCAAATGATGAAGTTGATGTTCCGATATTATTTGCCCACCACAATACATCTGTAGCTAATTGTTGATCTTTAAATACTAATATTCCGGCTAATAGATCTGAGTGGCCATTTAAAAATTTAGTACAAGAGTGACTAACAATATCAGCCCCTAATTCCAGTGGTTTTTGTAAAATTGGTGTCATAAAGGTATTATCAACCAGAACTAACGCTCCAACCTCATGCGACTGACGTGCAATATCAGTAATATCAACGACTCTTAATAATGGATTACTTGGCGATTCAATCAATACTAATTTAGGTTTTAAATTCAGCGCTTCTTTTAAAGCAACAGGATCGGATTGGTCTACAAATTTGGTTTTAAAATACCCTTTTTGGCTCAAACTATTAAATAATCGATAACTACCACCATAACAATCATGAGGTGCAACCACGACATCATTTGGGCCAAGTAAGGCTACACTGACTAGATGTATTGCTGACATACCGCAATTGGTTAAAATGGCATCGGCACCGCCTTCTAATTCTGCTACCGTTTCCTCAACTAATCGTCTACTTGGATTAGATTTTCGACCATAATCAAATTTCCTTGGGGTGGCAAACTCTTCATATCGATAACATGTTGATGGCGTAATAACAGGAACTACGCTACCAAATTGGTCATCTGTATTTAATCCACCACGAACAGCAATAGTATCTTGGCTAAGATTTTTAGATTTACGAGCCATAATAACCTTCCTACAAACCACTTTATTTATTTTTAGATTTAGTTGTATAAGAATAACACAATAACAAAAGACGTCAACATGTCTAGACGTCTAACTATCTTGGTGTATAGATTGCAGCTAAGCAAAAAAAACGCTAAAATTATCCACATTATTTGTGATGTAATTGATTTGGTGAATAAATGATGGAATGGAACGGCGATTATATTAGCCCTTATGCTGAGCATGGTAAAAAAAGCGAACAAGTAAAAAAAATTACAGTCTCAATTCCGTTAAAAGTATTAAAGATATTAACTGATGAGCGAACTAGACGACAAGTCAATAATTTACGTCATGCAACGAATAGTGAACTTTTATGTGAAGCTTTTCTACACGCTTATACTGGTCAGCCATTGCCTTGTGATGAAGATTTACAGAAAGATCATGATGATGGCATTCCATTACAAGCACAGAAAATGATGCGAGCTTTAGGTATAGATCCTGATTTAATTGATGAATGATTAAATCATGGATACAAAAAAGGCGCTTAAAGCGCCTTTTTTTACAAAGTAAAAATTAGTAAAACTATTTTTTACCACCAACCATTGCAAAACGTTGTTTAAATTTATCAACACGTCCGCCAGTTGCTACATCACGTTGTTTACCTGTATAGAACGGGTGACATTCACCACATACGTCAAGATGAATGTCATGACCAATAGTTGAATGAGTTTCAATTTTGTTACCACAAGAACAAGTTGCTGTAATTGCAGTGTATTCTGGATGGATACCTTCTTTCATAATAAACCTCTAAAGTTTGTTCGTATCGCTATATAAATGGCTTAACCGCAAAATCTATACACCATACGAGTGTTAAATAACATGATAAGGGTGCGAATTATACGTCCTATATCAAAGATAATCAAGCAATAAAAGGCCAATCTAAACCGGCAATTGACCAATAGTTATTTGCAGTTGAATCTTTTCTCCATTACGCAAGACAATTATGGGGACGATGGTACCCGGTTTCAACTCTGCAATTTGATCCATGGTTTCAACAATCGATCTTACTGGTTTATTATCAACCATTATTAAAATATCATTAGCTTGTACACCAGACTGCAAAGAAGGGCCTTCAGCATTAGTGACTAAAATACCTAACACTTTTGGGAGATCACTAGTATTTTGTGTTGGGGCAAATTCTAAACCATCAATACCAATATAGCCTCGTATCACTTTGCCATCTTGAATTAATTTATTCATTATTTTAACGGCTAATGCTGTTGGAATAGCAAAACCAATACCTTCAGGAACATCATTACCTAGATTTTTGGCAAATGTCAGAGTATTAATACCCATTAATTCACCTTTAGTATTAACTAAAGCACCACCAGAATTACCATGATTAATTGAAGCATCAGTTTGGATAAAATTTTGTCGACGATATGGACTGAGTCCATCACGGCCAGTAGCACTAATAATACCTTGGGTAATAGTTTGCCCAATATTATATGGATTGCCAATGGCTAAAACGACATCACCAATTTTCGGATCGCGGGAAGGATTAATTGGTATTATCGGAAGATTAGATGCTTCAATTTTAAGTACAGCAATATCAACTAATTTATCTGAACCGACAGGTAATGCGGCGAAAATTCTGCCATCTTGCAAAGCAACGATAATTTGTTCTGCACCATCAACAACGTGATAATTGGTAACGATATAACCAAGCTCACTCATAATGACACCAGAGCCTAATGGTGTTATTGGACTATCTTGTGATTGTTCAGGTACGGAATTAATTGAGCGGCTATAAATATTAACCACTGCAGGCGCAGCTATCTTTACTGCACTAGAATAACTCATAGGTTCATCATTAAAAATGGATCTTGAAAAATCAGATTGAGATCCATTTCTCAAAGAAGGAAAAATAATGAGTAACACTATCGCTAAAACAGCACCGATTAATATCGGCCATAGAATTTTTTTAAGCATAATTGTCACAAGCAGGATAAGAATGATTAATAAGATTCTATCATATATAACTGAGGGTTAAAAAGGCGTTTTCGTCGATGCGAAGCACCGACGATATCTGGCTAAATAATTAACGTAAAATCAGATAAAGACGACTATCGCCTCTAACAATGTTTAAGGCAATAGCAGAAGGATTGCTATCAATAATTTTACGTAGATCGGAAATACTTTCGACTCTGGTCTTATTCACTCCTGTGATAAGATCGCCTTCTTGTAAACTTAAACGAGAAGCAGGTGAATTTTTAGCAATACTTTCAATCAATACACCTTTTTGACCTTTTACATCACCATTAGTCAATGTTGCTCCATCAAGCGCTGGATGAAGAGATTTAGCCTCGGTACTTAATTGGTCACTGTTCTTCAATTTAACTTCAACAGAAATCTCTTTACCATCACGAATTAAACCTAATTTAACGGTACGACCAGCTCCTGTTGTGGCAATTTTAGCTCGTAATTCAGCAAAGCTATCAACAGGTTTACCATCCATAGAAACAATAACATCGCCGGATTTTATGCCCGCCTCTTGGGCTGCTGAATCAGCAATAACTTCACTAACAAAGGCACCTTTCTGTACTTCAAGATCAAAGGCTTTAGCGATATCTGAAGTTAATTCATTACCTTTTATACCTAAAACACCTCGTTTAACTTCACCATATTCAATAAGCTGAGAAGTTAAACTTTTAACCATATTGCTTGGTATAGCAAAACCAATACCGACATTACCACCACTTGGCGCAATAATAGCGGTGTTAATGCCAACTAGTTCACCATTTAAATTAACTAACGCACCACCAGAATTACCTTGGTTAATAGATGCGTCAGTTTGAATAAAGTTTTCAAATCCATTCATATTTAGCCCACTACGAGCTAAGGCGGAAATAATACCTGATGTTACCGTTTGACCAATCCCGAATGGATTACCAATCGCAACAACATAATCACCAACTCTTGTTTTATCTGAATCAGCAATTTTAATAGCAGTTAATTTACTAGCATCATCAACTTTTAACAAAGCAATATCACTTTGTGGATCCTTACCAATTAATTTCGCTTGATATTCATGACCATCATTTAACGAAACAGTAATTTTATCTGCATTATCAATAACATGATTGTTAGTAACAATATATCCTTTTTCGGCATCAATAATTACACCAGAGCCTAATCCAGAAAATGATCTAGACTGACTATCAGGATAACCAAAAAATCGTCTAAACTCTTCTGGCATATTACTTTGCATTTTTGCTGTGCCTTCAACGTTAATACTTACAACTGAAGGGAGTACTTTTTCTAACATTGGTGCCAATGAAGGTTGTTGCTGTTGTAAATTATTATCCGTTGGAATAAACGGAAAAGCAGCATAAGCATTCGGTAATGTAGCTAAACTTAAACCTAAACTTAAGGCAATTATGCTTAATAAATTTTTTGGTTTATGTAAAGAATGACTCATTATAAAACTCTCTTGTTTGAATGATTTAATATTGACAATATAAATCTGATTAATATTATCTTATCAAAAAATATTTAAAAATTGATTATGGTTTAATATCTTCACTTTTGAATAATCCAGATGGGTTATCTGAATAATCTTTAGGCTGTTTTTCAAGCGTTAACTCTTGTTTAATACTGATGTCATTATTTGACTCTAGATCAACAATAGGCATATTTTCATTATTTACAAATTGTCCTGAACTTTCAGCGATGTGTTGGTATAAACGACGGAATTCTTTGGCCATATTATCTAAAATTTCAGCACTATGTGAAAAATGCTTAACCATCATTTGTTTTTGTGAGGCTAACTCTTCTTGGGTTTGTTCTAATTCACGTTGTGCTTTGATATATTTGCGCCCTTTTGGCGAAATAAAATTCATGAAAATCATGCCTAAAATAAATCCAATTACTAGGCCAATGACGATATAAGTCATCATATTATTATCCATATTTCACTCCTTATAGCTCTTAATTATATAACTTGAACATATTGTTTAGTTTATTTTGCATGGTTCGCAAGTTTAATCAATTGTTTTTTTAATTTATCTGGTGCTTGCTCTGCAATTGCATTTAAATATATTGCTGTTTGCTTACTAATAACATTACTAATTTTAACATTCTTATCAGACAAAATAACTGATTGCGAATAATTAGTTGCTATAGTTGGATTAATTTTATATTGAATGGAAGATAAAGATGGTAAAATTTTTTGGCGTATTCCTGATAATAAATTACCTTGTTCATATTTTAATCTTGTTAACCAGCTGGCCGAACTGACCTCAAGAATAAGTACACCTTGACGATAATTAGCAACTCGATATTGCTGAATTAATGGTGGTGGAAGTAATTCATCAATAATTTTGGTCAATTGACTTAAAGCAATGGTTCTATCTTTTATTTTTGATAATAAGGCCCCTTGTGACAACAAAGAGGTCAACACTTTTGGCTCATTACCACGCATAATTCAGCCTTATCCTTTCTTCCTGCTAAAATTAATAGCAACTAACTCAACCATAAAATTTTTATGCCGAATAATTTACCTTATCTAATTAAAAATGTCCTGTAAAAAAATAATATTTACAGTTTATTTGTATTATCCACAATTAATTGGAAAATAACGTCAAATTAACCGCATATTTGCAAAATAATTGCTATAGGTAAAGTTTGTTAATAAAAACACGTTAAGTGAAATCAAATCAATTTGATATAGATCTCTCAATCCAATTAATATTGAATTGAGAGAATAAAGAATTATTTGATAGATTTTAAAGAAACTTTATTTATTGAATGACCATTAATGAATAATGAACGTAATTCACCTTTTGGTAATGAAATATTAATTTCATCCCAAGCAGGTTGATATTCACCTCTTGCTTGTATATGAAGATCAATACGTTGATTATCCGAGGTTAAATCCCAATCAATCCATAATCCTTTCCCTTTTTGATAATCGTAACTTTCGCCATCATCTTCAAAGAAACTGCCTTTTGTTGAATAAACACCTTTAGCTGGAAAAACTTTAAATTCTCTATAATCATCTAATTGATGATTAACATAAGCCATACGTTTAGACATAGGAATAATAGCACCAGCCCTAACTAATAAAGGGAATGATTCAAGTGGGGCTGGTAAAGTTATTGATTGTTTACCACTAAACCATTGATGTGTATGGTAACAATACCAACCGGTATTATTTTCTGGTAAATAAACTTCACGCTCTCTTTGACCTTGCTCAACAATGCTAGCAACTAACAAATCTTTACCAATCATAAAATCGTCAGTTTCGGTAAACGTATTTGCATCATGTTCATGATCCAAAAAAGTAGGCCTCAACATCGGTTCATCATCGTAATGAGCTTGCCATAATAAATTATAGAAATAAGGTAGTAATTGATAACGAAAACAGATAGTATCTCGAATTATCGGCGTAACTTCCGGGTACATCCAAGGTTCATTAACAGTATGATCATCATTCCAAGAGTGAATGGTAAAACGAGGATGCATAATACCATTTTGCACCCAACGTACAAAAAGTTCGGGTTCAGGTTTATCACCAGAAAAACCACCTACATCATGACCAACATTGTACAGTCCTGATAGACTCATTCCTAATCCCATACGGATATTATATCGCAGCGTTTGCCAACTTGTTCGATTGTCTCCTGACCATGTTTGCACATAACGTTGAATACCTGCACAACCAGAACGAGATATTAAATAAGGGCGAATATCTGGTTTATAACTTTGTTGCGCTTCCATTGATGCTCTACACATTAGCAATGGCATTACTGGTCTGATATGTTTAATGGCTATTTCCTTACCAAAACCATTACAACGAGCTTCTGCATCCCAAACTTCGAATTCATTATTATCATTCCAAGTAGAATCAATGCCCATTTCAAGAAGTTGCTTGGTTACATTGTTTTTCCACCAATTAAATGTTGCTGGATTAGTAAGATCTAAATTAGAACCTTCATCATCCCAAAACATTGAACGTTCAGGATTATCACTTTCTGAATCTTTGATAAAAAGTCCCTTCTCCGCTGCTTCCTTATATTTAGGATGATCTTGTAACAAACATGGTTTTATATTAGCAGCGATTCTTAAACCTGCCTCATGATAAGATTTTGTGAAAGCTTTCGGATCAGGGAATTTATCATAATTCCAATTAAAGACATATCGTTTACCATTAATCGAGGTATAGCCTGATGACAATTGAAATGAATCACATGGAATACCGTGCTCTTGACACAGATCAATAAAATTTTGCATCTGCTCTTGGGCATTGGGCGCATCGGTATAAAACATTGTTGAACCGCTGTAACCTAAACTCCACTTAGGGCCAAAAAACGTTTTACCGGTTAACTTAATGAAAGATTTAGTAACATCAATAATTTTCGGCCCTAAGAAGAAATAGAAATCAATATCCCCTGCTTCAGCTTGGTAACGACGATATGAAAGGTGATAATTATCATGTTCCGTTCCCAAATCTATCCAACAACTGCTCAAATTATCATAAAATAGACCGAAACTAACCTCATTACGATGGGTAATGGTAAACGGTATATGCTTATATAGAGGATCAGTATCTTTCGCATTATAACCCATTGAATCAAGATTACGCATTTCAAAACGGCGACCAGCACGATTAAGATCACCAGCTTTCTCACCCAAACCATAATAATGTTCATCTTTATATCTTCGTTGATAATGAGCAATACCATCACCATGAGGATTAATTAAATAAGCACTAGTACTTCTATCCTCAACCAGCAATTGCCACTCACCAAATTCATTTTTAAATTCCCATTTTAGTGATAATGGTTGATCAATGGTTACTCTTAACTGTTTTGTGCTTATAATAAGTTTATTATCTTGTTGCAATAATTCATATTTTGGTAAAGAAAAACCTTCGGTGCTTAATCGATCTCGACCTTCTAATGGAGTATCTTGATTAGGAGCAATACTCCATGTTCTATCAAGTGATAAACTATTATTTCGTTTAATTAAAACACGAAACATCTTTTCTTCAAGAACATATAGGCAAAAGTTAAATCGATTATCTACCAATAGTTCAATACAATTATTCTGGTTGTTTTTAAAAATCCATGTCTTTAATGTTTTCATATAACTATCCTAAAAATTAATAACTATTTTCCAATACGAATCGTCTAATTCTAATATTTCTATTTTTTAGACAAAAATAAACTTAATTAATGAGAACCAAAATAACGATTTGCATTGTTAAAACAAATATTTCTAATCATATTGCCAACTAAATCAAAATCAGCAGGAATTTCGCCATTTTCCATCCAATTTCCCACCATATTGCAAAGGATTCGCCTAAAATACTCATGTCTGGTAAAGGATAAGAAACTACGAGAATCAGTTAACATACCAACAAATTGACTTAATAATCCCATTTGAGAAAGTTGCATAATTTGGCGTTCCATGCCATCTTTCTGGTCATTGAACCACCAACCAGATCCAAATTGAATTTTTCCTGCAATGCCTGAACCTTGAAAGTTGCCAGCCATAGTAGCTAACACTTCATTATCACGAGGGTTTAAGCAATATAAAATAGTTTTCGGTAATTCGTCAGTTAAGTCTAAAATACCTAATAATGAAGAGAGTGGTTCGGCAATTGGTCTATCGCCAATTGAATCAAATCCAGCATCAGGGCCAAGTAATTTAAACATTCTTTGATTATTATTACGTAGCGCACCTAAGTGTAATTGCATTACCCAATTGCGTTTATGATATTGTTTACCTAACCAAACCAGTACCGCGGTACTAAATTGAGCAATTTCTAATTCAGAAAGGGATTGATTAGCAAGGCGTTTAGTTATTATTTGATCAAGCTGTTTTTCGCTAGGAATGTCGGCATAACGTAAAATTTCAATACCATGATCTGATGCTTCACAGCCATGCTGTTGAAAATGATCTAGGCGTTTAGTTAATGCACAAAGTAGTTTGTCAAAATTATCAATTTCGATATCCGTAACTTTGCCTAATTCAGCAATATAATCAGCAAAACCAGCTAATTCTATTTTGAAGACTTTATCTGGTCGCCAACTAGGCCTTACTTTAGTCTGAAATGAGGTATCTAATGCAATTTGTTTATGATATTCAAGTGAATCGATGGGATCATCAGTTGTGCCAACGGCTTTAACATTCATTTGAGTTAAAATACCGCGAGTAGAAAACTCAGCTGTTGCTAATTTAGCATTAGCTTCAGCCCATATTTGATCAGCTGTTTTTTCATTAAAAATAATATTTTTTATACCAAATGGTCTCTTTAACTCTAAATGGGTCCAATGATAAATAGGGTTTCCTAGTGTTAAAGGAACAACTTTTGCCCATGTAAGATATTTTTCATAATCAGATGCGGTTCCGGTTATAAATTTTTCATCTACACCAGCAGTTCGCAATACTCGCCATTTATAATGGTCACCAGCTAACCAAATTTCAGTTAAATTACCGAAATTTTTATTCTCAGCGATATCTTTTGGTGGTAAATGACAATGATAATCATATATAGGTTGATCTTTAGCATAATCAAAATAAAGCTTTTGTGCTGCATCAGTTTGTAACAAAAAGTTATCATCTAAAAATTTTTTCATATTCTAAAGTCCAATTTAAAAAAATAAATCCTGAATAGTTTGTTTTGCACCTTTCTCCATTAAACAAAGATAATGTTGAGTTACTTTATCTTTAAATAATGAATTATTTGGTAAATCAGATCCAAAAACAGCGTCTAAAGTTAATAAAGCATTAACTCGCTCAATACCATCATCACTAGCGGTTACTTGTTTTTTTAACTCATCCATCATTGGGTCACGAATATCGATTATTTGTTTATGATCATCAATACCACCAACATAACGCATCCAGCCAGCCACTCCTAAAGCAAGTAAAGAAAAATCAGAATTATGTTTGATATGCCAACGAATTGAATCAAGCATGCGTTGTGGTAATTTTTGCGTTCCATCCATGGCTATTTGCCATGTTCGATGTTTTAGTGATGGATTACTAAATCTTTCAATGAGTTTTTCTGCATATTGTTGTAAATTAACCTGCGGCGAAACATTTAAAGTTGGAGCTTGTTGTTGTAGCATTAATGATAAAGTTGCCTGTTTATATGCCTCATCATTCATACAATCATTAATATGCTCATACCCAGCTAAATAGCCTAAATACGCTAAGAATGAATGACTACCATTTAACATTCGAAGTTTCATCTCTTCATATGGGACAACATTATCAACAAATTCAGCACCAACTTCGTTCCAATTAGGTCGAGCAGTAACAAAATTATCTTCAATAACCCATTGAATAAATGGTTCACAAGCTATACCACAAGGATCAAACATACCACCTAGTGCATCTTGAATTTCTGTTAATGTTTCGGCTGTCGCAGCGGGTACAATACGATCAACCATGGTACAAGGGAAAGTGGTGTTGGTTTCAATCCATTTAGCTAACTCTGGGTCACGTGCATTTGCTAAGTCTAAAATCGCTTTTTTTAATACCAAACCATTTTCAGGCATATTATCACATGATAAAGCAGTAAATGATTTTAAACCTCGTTGCATCCTTCTATATAAGGCCTCAACAATCACGCCAGGAGCTGACATAGGTTTAGTCGGCGAACTCAGATCGGATTTAATTAATTGATTATTTAAATCCAAACCAGCACCACCTGGTAACATACAATAACCTTTTTCGGTTACTGTCAATGAAACGATCTCGACTACCGGATCAGCCATTTTTTCTAAAATAGTTTCAATACCATCTATTGGCGCTAATAATGATTGTTTCACACTGCCAATAATATAAGCTTGTTTAGATGTTGCACCTTTTTCTAAAACCGTATAGAGGTGATCTTGTTTTCGAATATCATTAATAAGCTCTTCACCTCCGACAATATTTACCTCACAAATGGCCCAATCACTATTACCTTTATTTAAAAGACGATCAGTAAATAATGCCTGATGAGCCCGATGAAAAGCACCAAAACCTATATGTACAATCCGCGCTACCATTTTTTCTCGGGCATATAAAGGTTTGTGTGCAATTGATTGGGGAGTATTTGATAAATTTAACATGTAACACACCATTATTAACTAGTTGACAGTATTTATTGGTTAGACATATTTTCACTTGTTGATAAAATTTTCACCTTTATTTTTTAATTTTTGTGATTTTAGTCACATTTTTTGGTTTATATTATAAGCATCCTTGCAAAAAACACTATAATACCAAACAATATTGGTAAACCAATATAAAACTGAAACGACTTTCTGTTATTATAGGCTTAGAGGAGTTGTAATAATTAGCGTATAATTATCTACATTAAACTTAATAGTATTCTAAGGACTATAGATTATGCCCGTGGTCAATCGACTTTATCAAGAAATTGGTAATGAATTGAAATCATTATTAAAAAGTGGAACCTTTAAAATTGGTGATCGGCTTCCACCAGAAAGAGACATTGCTGAAACTTTTAATGTCAGTAGGACAGTAGTTCGTGAAGCGTTGATTATGTTAGAGCTTGAAAATTTAGTTGCAGTAAAAAAAGGCTCCGGTGTTTATGTAATTGGTTTACCTGATGAAGTCTTATCAGAAAAAGATAGGAAAATAGAAGAAGAAGATTTAGGTCCATTTGAATTATTACAAGCTAGACAATTAATTGAAAGCAATATTGCCGCTTTTGCAGCCTCACAAATTGTCAAAGCAGATATTGTTGAATTAAGAGCAATATTGGAACAGGAACGGCAAATATTAGAACAAGAGGTTCTTGATGACTATAGTGCTGATGAAATGTTCCACATTGCTATAGCACGAGCTACCAAAAATTCAGTACTTGAACGTTTATTGTCAGATCTATGGGCTAAACGATCTACAAGTAAAATGTGGGACCAACTACAAAGTAGAATCACCGATCATACTTACCGTAAAAAGTGGCTATATGATCACGAAAAAATTCTACAAGCATTACAGTTAAAAGATGCTATGGCTGCACGCCATGCTATGTGGCAACACTTAGAAAATGTTAAACAAACATTAATGACAGTTTCTGACAGTGAAGATCCAAATTTTGATGGTTATTTATTTGACTCTATTCCGGTCACTATTGTTAACCAATAGTTGAAAATATGCATTGTTAATGGATCTTCCTTTTGGAATGACTTATTAAATAAAGAATCATTAAGGAGATTTTAGATGGAACAAACAATGCGTTGGTTTGGCCCTAGTGACCCAGTATCATTGGATGATATCAGACAATCCGGAGCAACCGGAATTGTTACAGCATTACACCATATACCTAACGGTGAAGTATGGACTATTGATGAAATTCAAAAACGAAAAAAAATAATCGAAGATAAAGGCCTTGTTTGGTCTGTTGTCGAAAGTATTCCTGTTCATGAAGAGATAAAAACCCATTCAGGTAATGTCGAACAACATATTGCTAATTATCAACAATCTATTCGTAATTTAGCCGCTTGTGGTATTGATACTGTTTGTTACAATTTTATGCCGGTATTAGACTGGACTCGCACCGATCTTGGTTATCAATTACCGGATGGTTCAAGAGCACTACGTTTTGATCAAATTGCCTTTGCAGCATTTGATATCCATATTTTACAACGACCTAATGCCGAAAAAGATTATAGTCAAGAAGATATCCTTTCAGCAAAAAACTACTTTGAACAAATGACACAAGCCGATAAAGATAAACTGGTCGCAAACATTATTGCTGGTTTACCTGGTGCTGAAGAAGGTTACTCACTTGATCAGTTTCGAGCACATCTTGCAACTTATGATGGTATTGATAAAGCTAAATTACGCGAAAACTATGCTTATTTCTTAAAAGCTATTGTACCTGTTGCAGAAGAAGTTGGAGTTGTGTTAACTGTTCATCCAGATGATCCTCCTAGACCGATTTTAGGTTTACCTCGCATTGTTTCAACGATTGAAGATATGCAATGGATAAAAGAGACTGTTGATAGTATCCATAATGGTTTTTGCTTTTGTACTGGCTCTTATGGTGTTCGTAGTGATAATGATTTAGTTACTATGGCTGAAAAATTTGCCGATCGAGTTTATTTTATTCATCTACGCGCAACAGTACGTGAAGATAATCCATTATCTTTCCACGAAGGTGATCACCTAGCTGGGGACGTTGATATGTATGGCGTAATAAAAGTACTTATTGCGGAAGAAGAACGTCGCAAAAAAGCTGGTATAAACCGTTTAATACCTGTTCGTCCAGATCATGGCCACCAGATGCTTGATGACCTTAAAAAGAAAACTAATCCAGGTTATTCTGCAATAGGACGCTTAAGAGGCTTAGCTGAAATCCGTGGTGTTGAATACGCAATTAGACGCGCATTTTTTGAATAAAAAATAATTTATCTATGTTGAAAGCCCATGATTATGGGCTTTTTTATTTTCTAAATTTACATGTAAAAATAGCGTGATATACACGCTATTCTTCTTTTTATATTTATAGTTAGGATGTGTGTCTATAAATAATTTGCGAATTACTTGTTATTTTTTTGGCTACGTTGATATAACAAAGAACACATTATGATAGCGCCAATGATATCTAAAAAGCCCATGGTAATAAAGAATGGTTTAAAACCAATAGTTTCAACAAACTGCCCAACAACTATAGTAAATAAGAAACTCGCTATCCAAGCAGAACTACCTCTCAATCCATTCACCGTTGAGACTTCTTTACCAGAAAAGTTTTCAATAACTTGAATAGTTAACATCGCCGATAACATTTGATGACCCCATGCGCCAATTGCAATTAATGCAATAGCCGTATAAGGACTTTCAGTTAAACTAGCAAAAGCCATTGATAACATGAAGAACGCTGCACCTAAATAAGTTGTACATGCAGCATTTATTCGAGAAAGACCAAAATGTTTATTTAACATTCTAGAAAAATATCCAGATGATAATCCACCAAAATCGGCAGCAAGAAATGGAATCCAGACAAACATTGCCATCTCTTTCAATTGCATGCCTCGTTCGGTTAATAAATAATATGGTACCCAGAAGTTAACTGCTGCCCACGCAGGTTCAGCTAAAAATGCAGGAATAGCAATACCATAAAATTTCTTTTTACTAACCACTTGTTTAAGAGCAACCCAAATGTTTTTATTTTGCTGGCTTTCGCTATCATCCTGTTCAGAAAGAATATATTTCTTTTCAGCTTCAGAAATAAAACGACTTTTGGACGGTTCGCTAAAGAAGAAAAGCCAAATTCCAGCCCATATTATTCCTAAAGAACCAGGAATTAAAAATGCTAGTTGCCATCCGCCAAATTGATGAATTGTATAAATCAAAGGAGGAGCAATCATTGCACCTAAAGAAAAACCGACCATACTCCAGCCATTAGCTATAGCTCGCTCTTTTTTCGGAAACCATAAACTAATTACTTTTGCATTAGCAGGAGCAACGACTGATTCAGCACCACCCATAACAAAACGTAAAATAGCCAAATGGATCCATGCGCCAGCACCAGCATGTAGTACACACATAACAGACCATATTACAACCATAATTGCAAATCCAATACGTAGGCCTATTACATCAACAAACCATCCAACGATAGGTTGAAATATGGTATAAGCTAATTGGAAAGCCCCTGTAATATAAGAGTATTCTTTAGGTGTAATATTTAGATCTCGAATAATTTCCTGAGCCATAATGCCTAAAGCATTTCTATCAACATAATTGAGGATAACACCCGTCGCAAATAAAATAATCATAAGCCAACGGACATATCCTCCTGACTTCAATATGGCACTCATAATAACCTCTAGTTTTAATGTAAATTTCTAAAATATAATTAGTGTCACCAAAATTGGTAAACCAAATATTACCGTTATTTTTCATTATAGTATTCCAAAATTAATCCAAATCGTGATTTGGATCACATAATAATAGAATTGGTATAATATCTTAATGTGTTTTTATGACGTGAATGAAGAATAAAGACTATTAATTTATGCGTGCCCATTGAGTTAAAAAAACAATTAATCGAAAATGTTAGATAAGATAGTTATAGTTACAATAAAGCATAAAATACTAATATTACAAAAAATGCTATTAAATGATTGTGGTTTTGACATAATTTATACTTAACCGCTATACTTAAGGGGATATTTTCTACATCTATATCGTTAAGCAGTTTTTTAATAAGCAGTTTAAACATAAGGGGTGTAATATGGGTATCTTAAATAATATTTTTTCAAAAATATTTCCAAGCGCACAAGCCGCTGTAGGTCATGCTAAAGATGCAGTGAAAGAGCAAGTTGATAAAATCACTGACACAGTAAAAGACAAAACTTCAGATAATACTTCAAGTAATAACACAAATAATAGTAATTCCGATCAAAATCAACAAAACACATCGGACAACAAAGCTTCTATATCTGAGGTCGATGTCATGTCAATTTTGGATAATTTAGCTAAAAAATTCCCAGAAAAACTCAATTGGAAAACATCTATTGTTGATTTATTGAAATTATTAGGTATCGATAGTAGTTTAGATGCACGTAAAAAACTCGCCACCGAACTTAATTATACCGGCAGTACTGACGATACCGCATCGATGAATACATGGTTAATAAAAGAAGTAATGAAGAAAATAGCTGAAAAAGGTGGTAATGTTTCTCATTTATTTTCGTAATAAAAATTGATACGTGATTTGTTATCCACCTGTTTATCAGGTGGATTTTTTTATAGTCAATTAATTAAAACACGCTATTGTTGACAACTTTAAGCTTTGAATGCATGCAGACGATTCATCGCACTTTCTATTCCATTTGTTAATAAAATATTAGTACAATAAACTGATTCATCGATAGCTTTATCAATTAATTCTTGTTCTGGTTTAGAGGGTTTATTTAAGACATAACCAACTACTTTATTTTTATCTCCTGGATGGCCAATTCCAATTCTCAACCGATAAAAATTCAGATTATTACCAAGTTTACTGGCAATATCTTTTAAGCCATTGTGACCACCATGGCTACCGCCAAATTTTAATTTGGCAATCCCCGGATTAAGATCTAACTCATCATGAGCAACTAATATCTCATCGGGCTTAATTTGATAAAAAGAAGCCATTGCTTGCACTGCTTTACCACTTAAATTCATAAAGGTAGTTGGTACTAACAAACGAACATCATGCCCATTGATATTAATTCGAGAACTATATCCAAAAAATTTAGGATCATTTTTTAATGGTTGATTATAACGTTCAGCAAGGAGATCAACATACCAAGCTCCTGCATTATGGCGAGTTGCGGCATATTCATTACCCGGATTGGCTAACCCTACAATTAGTTTGATTGTTGACATAATAGTTTAATCGTTAATTATCTTGTTATTACAAAAAAGCCCCTAACAGGGGCATTTATCTAATTCAGAAGAAAAGATTATTGATGGAACATTGCTGAAATCGATTCTTCGTTACTAATACGTCGAATTGCTTCAGCAAGCATACCTGATAATGTAAGTTGACGCACATTTTTCAATGCTTTAACTTCCGCTGTTAATGGAATAGTGTCACAAACTACAATTTCATCAATAGCAGAATCTTTAATATTACTTACAGCTTTTCCTGAGAAAATTGGATGAGTTGCATAGGCAAAGACACGTTTTGCGCCACGAGCTTTTAATGCATCAGCCGCTTTACAAAGTGTTCCTGCAGTATCGATCATATCATCAACTAAAATACAATCTCTATCAGCAACATCACCGATAATATTCATCACTTCTGCTTCATTAGCACGTTGACGACGTTTATCGATAATAGCCATATCTGTGTCATTTAAAAGTTTAGCAATAGCACGGGCACGAACTACACCACCAATATCCGGAGATACTACGATTGGGCGTTCAAAATCACGTTGCAACATATCTTCTAAAATAACAGGGCTACCAAATACATTATCAACGGGTACATCAAAGAAGCCTTGAATCTGTTCAGCATGAAGATCAACGGTTAAAACCCTATCAACCCCTACAGTCGATAAAAAGTCAGCAACAACTTTGGCTGTAATAGGTACACGGGCTGAACGTACGCGACGATCTTGTCTTGCATAACCAAAATAAGGAATAACAGCAGTAATACGACCAGCAGATGCTCGACGCATCGCATCAATCATTACTAATAATTCCATTAAATTGTCATTGGTAGGCGCACAAGTTGATTGGATAATAAAAACATCTTCACCACGGACATTTTCATTAATTTGGACATTTACTTCACCGTCACTAAAACGGCTAACAATAATATCACCAAGAGAAGTATAAAGACGATTAGCTATACGTTTTGCTAGTTCGGGTGTGGCGTTACCAGCAAAAAGCTTCATATCAGGCACGAGAAATCCTCAAGCATGTAATCATGATTACATAAAACGTAATCGGTTAAATCGGGATCACAATTATATAATCATTTACAGATTATGCTCAACCACATTATAAAAATTTATTAAAAATATTTTACATTCATCACATTAATCTATAAAAAACTAGGTTAATAAGATGTTTTTTTGAAGTGAATAAAAAATCAGGTAAACTACTATATAGCTAAGATGATCAATTATCTTAATAATCTATTTAACCTAACAGCAGATACGTAATGAGTGAACAATTAGACACAAATAACCAAGTAACAGAATCTAAACGAACAATACGAAGTTTTGTATTAAGACAAGGCCGTTTAACTAAAGGACAACAACAGGCTTTAACGCATTTATGGCCTATCTATGGTGTTGAGTACAATGCTACCTCACCAATTGTTTTTAAAGATAATAAACCGGTGGTGTTTGAAATCGGTTTTGGAATGGGCGCTTCATTAATTGAAATGGCAAAAAATGCCCCATCCAAGAACTTTTTAGGTATTGAAGTCCATAAACCGGGCGTTGGAGCTTGTTTAATGGCAATTGAGGAAAATCAATTATCTAATTTAAAAGTTATGTGCCATGATGCCGTTGAAGTGTTAGAAAACATGATACCTGATAACTCATTAGATAAGGTGCAAATTTTCTTCCCCGATCCATGGCATAAAGCAAGACACAATAAACGTCGAATCATTCAACCTAATTTTGTTGCTTTAATTCATAGAAAATTAAAGACTGATGGTATTTTACATTTAGCTACCGATTGGCAACACTATGCAGAGCATATGCTTGAAGTATTAAGTCAAGCAGAAGGATTCAAAAATTTATCTGCAACTAACGACTATATTCCAAGACCCGAAGATCGACCTATTACCAAATTCGAAAAACGCGGTCAAAATCTAGGGCATGGTGTTTGGGATTTGCAATTTATAAAAAAACAGTGATATCAAGGAGCTGTTATGCAAAATGAGACAATTGATTTAATTTGCCAACGTCGTTCAATTCGGTCTTATAAATTAACGCCATTAACGACTGAACAGATTGATGCAATTATTCAAGCGGCACAATCGGCTCCAAGTTCAAACTTTTTACAATGCGCTACCATCATTAGAATCACTGATAGTGTGAAAAGATCAGAATTAGCTCATTATTCAGGCGATCAGCGTTATATCGTTCAAGCACCAGAGTTTTGGGTGTTTTGTGCCGATTTTAACCGCCATTTTCAAATTGATGCTACTATTCCACTTGAAAAAGCCGAGCAACTTCTAGTGGGTTGTATTGATACCACACTTATGGCTCAAAACGCGGTTATTGCAGCACAATCATTAGGTTTAGGTACGGTGTACATTGGCGGTTTACGCAATAATATTGCTAAAGTGAGCGAATTACTTGCGCTACCTAAATATGTTCTTCCTTTATTTGGACTTTGTATCGGTTATCCTGACCAAAATCCAGATATTAAACCACGATTACCAAAACAATTAGTTTTTTTTGAAAATCACTATCAACCAATCAATCACCAATTATTAGCTCAATATGATACTCAGATGCGTCAATACTATGAGCATCGACTGACTAATCAAAAAACCAATGGTTGGAGTGATAAAATTGCAGAAACAATTAGCAAAGGGCAACGAGATTTCGTTTTAAATTATTTGCATAAACAAGGATGGATAACTAAATGAAAAAAAATCAATACCAATTAGATAAAGTTGTAATACTAAGTCGTCATGGAATACGCACTCCATTAGCTAACACCATAGAGTTTTTAGAAAAAGCCAGTCCTTTAAAATGGCCTAGCTGGGATCATGCTTATGGTTATTTAACTACTCGCGGCGGCGTTTTAGAATCTTATTTTGGACATTATCTATCACAATGGCTTGAACAACAAAATATTAAGCTTTCACCGGAAAATCCTGACATATATGTTTATGCTAATAGTCTTCAAAGAACAGTTGCCACCGCTCAATTCTTAGTTACAGGGGCTTTTGCGGGTTATGATATCCCGGTTAACCACAAATATACCATTGAAAAAATGGACCCTATATTTGATCCAAGTGTACAAGATGATTCACCAGAATCTAAACAAGCATTATTAAAAGATATTGATGATGCAGATAAAGCTGAATCAATTTTCAAAAATTTAGCGCCAGCTTATGCGATGCTATCGGATATTTTGGACTATAAAAATTCACAATTATATACTGAATATCAATGTGATTTTGCTGATATTCCTTATGATCTTCACTTTGTAAAAGATGAAGAGCCAGAATTATTAGGGCCTCTAGCAATTGGCATTTGTGCGGTTGATGCTTTCTTATTACAGTATTATTCAGCTTTTCCTAAAGAAAAAATTGCGTGGGGAAAAATAACCAGCCAAGAACAATGGCAACAACTTATACAAATTCGTAACCACTATATTAATTTAGTTTTTCACTCTAGATCTATAGCTCGAAAAAATAGTGCATTATTAATTAATATGATAGATGATCTGTTACACCGAAAGAACAACAAGGTAAATTTACTCGTCGGCCATGATAGTACCATTGCTGCGCTACTTGGTGCTTTGGATTTTGCCGAATATCAACTTCCTAACCAATGTGAAAATACACCAATTGGTGGCATGGTTATATTACAACGCTATCGTAATAAGGCATCGGAAGAATACTTGTTTAAAGCTGAATACGTTTATCAAAGTTTTGAACAACTTTACACCGCGCAACCACTTGATATCAATCATCCACCACAACATTACCAACTTCAGCTAAAAAATGCCGTAGCAAATAGTGATGGTTTTTATCAGTGGCAAGATTTTGAAACTCGCTTAAAAGAATTTAAAAAATAAATAAATTAGATTGTCTATAAGAGTTTAAATTTAAACAATTAGACAATCTAAACATCTCTTTTATATTACTAATACATTTAAGCTAATTTCATAAAGTAAATTGGAATATATTTTTATTTTGTTTCAATTAGACAAACAGTTATTTAGATCAATATCTATTATAAATTATGATTGAAAAAAGTATCTAGTTTGAATGATTACCATTGTATTTAAGTAAAATTTTATTTTTCTATTAGCATATTACTAAAATTAAATATCACTTTTAGTATCACTATTAGTTTTTTCTTCAGTTAGTTTTATGCTAATAAATAATAAATGTACATTATTACTTACTAAAGCTATTGCCTCAGTGAGAATAACTGCCCTACTTTGCCATGTTATCCAAAGAAATCCTATAGTAAAATTCATCATCATTCATTTTCGTGTACAGTTATCAACAACTTTATATCTGTTAAAAATTTTTATTGCAAAACAACTGTCTATCATGTTTAATTCAACTAACTATAGATTAGTATTTTGTTAATATTAGTTTTGAACGGACTTATTTAGTGCTAAGGTAAATTAGATTGTGCTTTGCGCAGAACGCTTCATTGACATTATCAGGTCTAGAGTTAAAAACTTTATTTAAAACAAATATAATTAATAAATTCGATAATTAATCTAAATTCAATAAACGTAATTAGCATAAATTAAGGTATCAAGATGAAAATATTAGTCACTGGTGGTTGTGGATATATTGGCAGTCATACTTGCGTTCAATTAATTCTTTCTGGTTATACTCCGATTGTGGTTGATAATTTATTCAATAGTAAAGCTTCGGTTTTAGAAAGAATAAAAACCATCACTGGACAATCTGTTGAGTTCTATCATGGCGATGTTTGTGATGCTAAGTTACTGACAAAAATCTTTAATGAACATGACATTAAAGCCGTTATTCACTTCGCTGGCTTAAAAGCCGTGGGCGAATCAGTATATAAACCTCTTGAATACTATGAAAATAATGTCTATGGCACCATTGTTTTAATGAAAGCGATGCGTGAGGCTGGAGTTAAACAATTAGTGTTTAGCTCATCAGCTACTGTTTATGGTGAATTAGCTCCCGTTCCTTATGTCGAAACCTTACCACAAGGATTACCGACTAGTCCATATGGTAAAAGTAAGCTGATGGTTGAACAATGTATAATGGATTTAGCGGTTGCTGAACCTGATTGGTCTCTTACCTTATTGCGTTATTTTAATCCAGTTGGTGCTCACCCTAGTGGTTTAATGGGGGAAGATCCACTTGGTATCCCTAATAATTTAATGCCATATATTACTCAAGTTGCGATTGGCAAACGAGATTCACTATCTGTGTTTGGTGATGATTATCCAACAGCTGATGGAACCTGTGTTCGTGACTTTATCCATGTCGTCGATTTAGCTGATGGTCATATTGCAGCACTCAAAGCCGATCAAAATAAAGCTGGAGTACATATATATAATTTAGGTTCAGGAGTTGGTTTCAGTGTCCTACAAGTGATAAAAGCCTTTGAAAAAGCTTCTGGAAAACCACTTAATTGGCATTTTGCACCAAGACGTGCTGGTGATTTAGCTGCATTTTGGGCAGATACAAAGAAAGCAGAACAACAATTGGGCTGGAAAACTAAATTAACCCTTGATGATATGGTCAAAGATTCATGGAATTGGCAATCTAGCAATCCGCAAGGTTATCCTGATTAAATTAATGTGTTGCGAATAATAGAAAAATCACCAATTAAAGAGGAATAAATGAATATTTTTAATTCCATTTATCATCCTCATCATCGCTATAAAATCGAAGATTTTACATAGTTAACCTAACAATCTAGGTTAAAATTAGGTATGATATTCCCCTATTCACTAATGGATAATAAGATAGATGAAAAGCAAAGCGCTCACAGCGATTTTTCCGGGAACATTTGATCCAATTACTAATGGTCATATCGACCTAATTACCCGTGCATCGCAATTGTTTCCCCGTTTAATTGTAGCTATAGCGCAAAATCCAAATAAAAAAACGCTGTTTACTTTAGAAGAACGAGTAAACTTAGCCTCAACATCGGTTGAACACTTATTGAATGTGGAAGTGATTGGCTTTGATAATCTTATGGCTGACTTCGCCCAAAAACATGCAGCGACAGTGATAGTCAGAGGAGTGAGAACAACTCACGATTTTGAATACGAAAGACAATTAGCTGAAATGAATCGAGCATTAAAACCTGATTTAGATACTATCTTTTTAATGCCATCTATTGCAATGGGATTTATTTCATCGACTATTGTTAAAGATGTTACTTTCCATGGTGGAGATATCTCCAATTTAGTACCTTTACATGTTAAAACAGAGTTACTAAAACGGCTAACATAATTTCAATTTATTAATATGGTTAATTTTTACACCCCTACAAAAAAGAAGCTTACTACACAAAAATTGACAGTTACTGTCACTAATTTAGATGCGTTTGGTCAAGGTGTGGCAAATCATAAAGGTAAAACAATTTTTGTAAAATCAGCTTTACCTGATGAAACAGTTGATATCCAATTAACTGATGATAAAAAAAATTATGCCAAAGCAAAAGTTATAAAATACCACAATCACAGCCAACAGCGCGTTAAACCACAATGTAAGTACTATACAAAATGCGGTGGCTGTGAATTACAACATATTTCATCAAATTTACAGCAACAAGCTAAATATGAAGCCTTGGTCAAACTTTTACAGAAAGAAGCTGGGGCGGAGTTGGACTATAAAGACAATTCACCTAATATCATTGCCAACCAACCATATCATTATCGTAGGAGAGCTAGATTATCAATTAATTTAGTTAAAGGTGAATTATTAATCGGCTTTAGGCAGGCAGAATCAAACCAAATTATAAATATAGAACACTGTCCGGTATTAGTTGAACAATTAGATAAATTATTAATGCCATTACAGTCTTGTTTAAGACAAATTAAACAAAAAAAATCACTTGGACATATTGAATTAATTGCTGTCGATAGTGGCATTATCCTTGTGTTAAGACACACCATGCCACTAACAGAACAAGATAGCATTTTATTAAAAAAATTCGCTGAAGCTCACAATATTTCACTCTATTTTCATGGTCATGAACTGCTCCATATCAGTGGCACCACTGAACATTATTATCTGATTAATCATCTAAAATTAATTTTCAGTCCACTTGATTTTATACAAGTTAATAGTCAAATTAATCAAAAGATGATTGATAAGGCTTTAGAGTGGTTAGATATAACTTCAGATGATAAAATACTCGACCTATTTTGTGGTATGGGTAATTTCTCGTTACCTATGGCAATAAACAGCCAATCAGTAACAGGTATTGAAGGTGTTGATGCTCTGGTGGAAAAAGCCAAGATC
Source organism: Gilliamella sp. M0320 (assembly GCF_016101635.1). Lineage (NCBI taxonomy): Bacteria > Pseudomonadati > Pseudomonadota > Gammaproteobacteria > Orbales > Orbaceae > Gilliamella > Gilliamella sp. M0320. The sequence continues at coordinate 191,556 of NZ_JACFQD010000003.1, read as the reverse complement.
AATGCTAAACTAAATAAGGATAAAATTGTAGCTAAAACCCAGTTTTTCACCTGTAATTTAGAAGATAAACAGCAATTTTCAATATGGAATCAGTCAAAATTTGATAAAGTATTATTAGATCCTGCTAGAGCCGGTGCTTATAATGCTACAGCAGAAATTGTTAAGATATCGCCTACAAAAATAGTTTATATTTCATGCAATCCTGCTACATTAGCTAGGGACTGCAAGCTATTTATTGAGGAAGGATACAACATTGCAAAAGTTGCTATTTTGGATATGTTTCCACAAACTAAGCACATTGAATCAATGTTGTTGTTAACTAAATCAGGATAATAATTATGGTATCAATTAGAGGCGCCCATCAACAAAATGACGAGCATTATACTCTCGCACAGTTTGATGTTGAACAATGGGCAAAACAAGAACTGTTATTAACCAATATTGAATCTTATCAAAAGTTTAAAGATATTTGGGATTTTTGTTTTGAACATAGTGCTGGTGCACCTGAGCAAGTCAATTGCTTCCAAAATGCCATTGAAATGGTTGAAATTTTATCAACCTTAAATATGGATATTAATAGTTTAGCAACCGCCCTTTTACTACCTTTCTTTGATACTAAAATTATCTGCCGTGAAGATCTACCTGAAAATTTTGACCGTGAAATTATTCATATTCTCTCTAGTGTTGTCAAAATGAAAGACATTAGGCAACTCCGTGCTATCCGTAATGGTCATGCAACAAACGAACAAATTGATAGTATTCGCCGTATGTTACTTGCGATGGTTAATGATTTCCGTAGTGTAGTCATTAAACTAGCTGAGCGTATTACTTATTTACGAAATTTGATGCATGCACCCAAAGAAGATCAAGTGCTAGCTGCTAAAGAGTGTTTTAATATCTATGCCCCCTTAGCGAATCGACTCGGTATTGGTCAATTAAAATGGGAGCTTGAAGATTTCTGTTTCCGTTATTTACATCCTGACCAATATCGTTTTATTGCCCATAAATTACATGAGAAACGTCTAGATCGCGAATCATATATCAATCAATTTGTTAAAAATTTACAGGATATGATGAATAAAGATCATATTCGTGCCGAAGTTTACGGTCGCCCTAAACATATCTATAGCATATGGCGAAAAATGGAACGTAAACATCTACAATTTGAAGATTTATATGATATTCGAGCGGTACGCATCATCTGTGATCGAATCGAAGACTGCTATAATGCCTTAGGCATCGTACATAGCCATTATAAACATATTGCAAAAGAATTTGATGACTATGTTGCCAATCCAAAACCAAATGGCTATCAATCAATTCATACCGTTGTTTATGGCCCAAATGATAAAACTATTGAAATTCAAATACGTACCGAACAAATGCACAATGATGCTGAATTAGGTGTAGCAGCACATTGGAAATACAAAGAAGGCAGTACAGATAAAATGACTGCCTACGATCAGCGCATTTCGTGGCTACGTAAATTATTAACATGGCAACAAGAGATGTCAGAAAGTGGTGAAATTCAGGAAACTGTTCGTAGTCAAATTTTTGATGATCGCGTTTATGTATTTACACCAAAAGGTGATGTCGTTGACTTGCCTACCGGTTCAACTCCGTTAGATTTTGCTTATCACATTCATAGTGATGTTGGCCACCGTTGTATCGGTGCTAAAGTTGCGGGGCGCATAGTACCTTTTACCTATATATTAAAAACGGGCGATCAAGTTGAAATTATCACCCAAAAACAACCTAATCCAAGCCGCGATTGGCTAAATCCAAATACTGGATTTGTAAATAGCAGCCGTGCACGAGCAAAAATACAAGCTTGGTTTAAAAAACAAGATCGAGATAAAAATATAGCTGCTGGTCAACAAATTTTAGAAAATGAATTAGAACCGTTAAATATTAGCCTAAAAAGTGTCGAAAAGATTCTGATTAGTAAATATAACGCCCATTCGTTTGACGAAGTATTAGCTGGGATAGGTAGTGGAGATGTTAGAATTAACCAACTGGTTAATTTTATTAATGCCCAATTTAATAAGCCAACAGCTGAAGAGGAAGATGAAGCTGTTCTTAAACAGATCACCCAAAAATCAACCTCTCAAGCCAAAAATACCAATAAAATATCATCGATAAAAGGTGGTGAAATTATTATTGAAGGTGTAGATAATTTACTCTACACCATTGCTAATTGTTGTCGCCCTATCCCCGGTGATCCAATTGTCGGTTTTGTTACCCAAGGACGAGGTATTTCAATCCATCGTTCAGACTGTGAACAGTTGCAAGAGCTAAAAAATCATGCTCCAGAACGAATCACCAGTGCGGTATGGAGTGGTAATCATAACGCAAGTTATACGATGGTCATTCGCATCATAGCTAGTGATAGAAGTGGTTTATTGCGAGACATAACAACAATTTTAGCTAATGAAAAAGTAAATGTCTTAGGTGTTTCGAGTCGCATAGATATGAAACAACAAATTGCAACGATTGATATGGATATGCAAATTTTTGATCAGGACTCTCTTGAAAGAGTTATGAATAAAATTAAACAACTTTCTGACGTGCTGGAAGCAAAACGCTTACAAGCATAATAATTCGGTTGCCGCTAGTATGTGAGTGGCAACCTTATCTATTGATTAACTTCGCTGTAAAATCTCAAATTGGTAATCATAACAATTTTTATCATCCGCTTTATGATTTTCTGAATAAATTTGTTGCCATGATGTTTGTGAATAATCAGGAAAATAAGTATCGCCCGTCAATTTGGCATCAATATGAGTTAAATAAAGTCGATTAACTAAAGGTAATACCTGTTGGTAAATATTACCACCGCCTATAATAAAGGCTTCTTCTACTTGTTGTTGATTAATAATTGATATTGCCTCATCAATCGATTTAACCCAACTAACATTTGGATTAATTGACGTATTACTCTCAGCCTGTCGACTGATGACAATATTGTGGCGATTAGGCAATGGTCGACCAATAGATTCAAACGTTTTACGCCCCATAATCACCGGTTTATTTAATGTATTTTTTTTAAACCACGCTAAATCTGCAGGCATGTGCCATGGCATTTGATTGTTCATACCAATCACACGATTATCAGCCATTGCAACAATTATACTTAATATCATTGTAGTTCCTTTATACATAACCTAAAGATTTAATGCGTTCACTAACATTACTCGGAAATTTAGTCTGCGACCACAGTCTTTGGCTTAAAGAAAGTAATGTCTCTTTTTGACCTGAAACAATCCAATTCGCTAATTCAGTCGCCACATCAGGATAAATAATAGCTTTAGGTGACGGTAGACCAAGCCAGTATTTCAACTTCATATGATTTAAATGTTCCATAACGGTTGCCATGTCTAAAGACTGCAAACATTGGGCATTGTAAACTTGTTCAAATTGACCTGCTACTGGTTTAGTTAAAATCTTTTTACCCAAAGATAATGCTTCTGAAATTAGAGCAAATCCAGTATTTGAAATAATACCAGAACAACTTAGTAGAGCTTGAGTAAAATTATCCCGACTTAGCGGTTGCAATAAAATATTACCATGCGCAGAAGATTGTTTTATCTCAGGGTGAAAACAACTAAATTGATATTGCGAAAATTGACTTAATAATCCGGTAATTTCAGTTAAATCTTCAAAAGGCAAATAAACGATGATTTTCCCATCTTCAGTTGGTGGTGTAGCAAATGAATCAATCATTGGCGGAATCAGTTTATGACCAAAATGGAACCAATGTAAACCAATAGGTTGTGTAACTGGAGCATAGTATTTCATAATCACATTTGCTATCGTGCCATATTCTTTAGGCTTGAGATATTGGCAAACAGACTGATTACTGATACCTAAACATTCTCGATTTTGATGATGTGCAGCCCAGGCACTAACCGGTTCAAAATCACTAATAATACAGTCATATGCAGATAAATCTAAATCACGAACATCTTTAATTAATCTAAAAGCCCGAATTCTTTGGATGGTTTTACGAAAATTGATTTTGCCATTAAGCGTAGCAAATGAAAGACCAGCAAATGTTCGGTAGTTGCCAAAAGCTTGCATATCAAAATAATCTTTAGGATCACGACCACTTAGGATATAGTCAACATCCGCTCCAGCCTTTTTTAAAGCTTTGGCTAATGTTCGACAACGACTGATATGGCCATTTCCTGTTCCTTGTACTCCAAAAAGAATTTTCATATCGTTATTATTCATAATGTTTTTTATGCGAATATGATACCAGAACCAATTATATTTAGCTTATATATTTTTATGATTATCTTGTACTAGGTAACCATTAATATACCAATTATTGTTGATGTTACAGATTGAAAAATTAGTGATTATTAGCAATTGAAATTGAATAAAACTTCCACTTGTCAAAATAGTATAAATTTAGTGTTTTCTCTAGTAAAATAAATACGAGGTTTGCTAGATTAATTGCGTGATAAATAATGTCATTAACTATAAACAAAAAGTGAGTAAATATTTTAATTATATCGACAATCTTTTTGTTTTTTTATTCTATTTGGCATGTTCTACTCATTATGTCCAAACCTTGTACTGTTCATCATTCACCTAGCTTACAATCTTTAAGGGTGAACGCAAATCATCACTCTCCAGTAATTGATTTGCCGACTTCTAAATCAACAAAACCTTTTATTAGTGAATCAGTTAATCATTGTTTTGCTTGTGGCATGGCTATTGCTAATTATAGCGTTAATATTGATTATCCGATTTACCGTGAACAATATCTACCAACAAATTTTATTCCTGAATATAAAGAATTTATTCCTGAGTTAAAACCACCAAAAATTAGCTAATTTACGCTCTGTTAAATATTAGTAATAAATACTGGAAATCAATAACACGTTAGCTTGCTGAACGACTAGACGAGTTGGGAGAGCTAACTACTAGTTATTATTTAACTAAATAAATGATTATAGGAATACTATGAAACGCCGAAATTTTATAATGAATATTACCGCTGCCGTTGGTGGTTTAATTGCGACTAAAGCCATTGCCAAATTGGATCATTCATCAATGTCTGACATAGTTTGTGATGTTAAATCTGATAATTGTGATAAGGGGGACAACATGCACGATCATATGAATATGAATATGAATATGAACAACAAACAACCACAAAAACTATTATCTACTTCAGCACTACCAAAAGGTCATGATTTACCCAAATTCCAGCTGTTAAAAAATAGTAGTCATCAATCAGGTATATTTGAAGCTACTATTGAAGCCAAACCTGTAAAAATTGTATTAACGCCTGATATCACTACAGAATTTTGGGCTTACAATGATTCAATACCTGGGCCACTTATTGAAGTTTATGAAGGTGATAAAGTCAAATTGACAGTAAAAAATAGACTGTCCCAATCAACAACGGTGCACTGGCATGGTTTACTTGTGCCATCAAATCAAGATGGTAATCCACAAGATGAAATACCTGCAGGCAGTGAACGTATTTACGAATTTACCATTCCCGAAGGCAGTGCAGGTACCTATTGGTATCATCCTCATGGTCATAACACCGTTGCTGAACAAGTCGCTAGAGGATTAGCGGGAGTATTTATAGTTCGTAGTAAAAAAGACCCTTTAGAATCTTTACCGGAACTAAATTGGTTTTTCTCAGATCTGAAACTGACAGACAAAGGAGAAATTGCCGATAACTCAATGACTGATTGGATGAATGGTCGAGAAGGACAATTTGTATTAATTAATGGTGGTTATCGTCCAAAAATGAAAGTTAATACTGCAACACGTGTTCGTGTTTGGAATGCCTGTTCTGGACGTTATCTTAACCTTTCAATTCCAGGTTGTGATGTCTTTTTAGTGGGTAGTGATGGTGGATTAATGCCTGAACCAATTTCCCTTGAAAAGCCACTATTATTATCACCTGCCGAACGCGCAGAATTGGTAATTTTACCCAAACAAACCGGTACGGTTTACTTACAATCAATTGGTTATGATCGCGGTAAGATGGGAAATGTACCACCAGAACAAGATATAATACTTGCTGAATTAGAGTTACAACAAGCAAATTCGATTGTTTTACCTTCGCCATTACGAACTCTACCTAAAATTGGTGAAGCAAAAGCGCATAAAACGCTTGAATATACAGAGGTCATGGACAAGAACGAACCAAGAGGTGGCATGCTGTTTTTAATTAATGGCAAACGCCATGATATGAAACGAATTGATCTAGAAAGTAAAATCCATGATGTTGAGGAATGGACAATATTTAATAATTCACATATGGATCATAATTTCCATATTCATGGTACACAATTCACGGTTGTATCGCATGAATTTGATGGTAAAAAATATCCACCAGAATATGTTGCATTAAAAGATACCATCAATTTACGTCCTCACGAAAAAATCACCATAAAAATTCAACAAAATATGCCAGGATTACGCATGTATCATTGTCATATTGTTGAACATGAAACACTCGGTATGATGGGACAATTAATGGTTAAGGATTAGTTAACTATATACCCACTATAAAACATGGTGGGTATTTTTAATTACTATTACCATAAAAATTCGAATATTCAGACAGTTTATTAATCAATAATAGTTTTTCATTTTGGCAAAAAATGCTAAGATACTGCGGTTATGACTATGATTAATTACTGGCAACATATAAGTAAACGCCTTATTATTAAAACCGCATTATCGCACTTATTATTAGGTGTAATTGCTACTGGGTTCGGTTTTTACCAACAAAATGCTTTACCAGTTCAATCAGTTACTACTCAAGTTGGTATTATTGCGATTACCGAAATAGTTCAAGATCAGCAAATTCCAACTAAAAAAGCCTCGCAAATCTTATCTTTGTCACCAAAACAGCATTACGATAAGCAAATTATCGTACGAAATTATGACGAAGTTAGTCCAAATACTGTTATTCGATTATCTCCCTATAATGGAATAAGAGCCGGTCCAAACGCTACCGCTTAATAGATTTTACATAATCAAATTAATTAATTTATTCAATAAGGTTTAATCCTTATATCTCCCATTATAAAAAACAATAAGAGAAAATTTATGTTATTAAAATTATTAACTAAAGTATTCGGTAGCCGTAATGAACGTGTATTAAAATCTATGCGTAAGCGTGTTGAAACTATCAATGCCCTTGAGCCAGCAATGGAAGCATTAAGCGATGAAGAACTTAAGGCAAAAACTAACGAATTTAAACAAAAAATTGCCGACGGTACAAAATTAGACGATATATTAGAAGAAGCTTTTGCCGTAGTCCGTGAAGCAAGTAAGCGTGTATTTGGTATGCGTCATTTTGATGTACAATTAATTGGTGGTATGGTTCTAAATGAACGTTGTATAGCTGAAATGCGTACTGGTGAAGGTAAAACATTAACCGCAACGTTGCCTGCTTATTTAAATGCGTTAACCGGTAAAGGGGTACATGTTGTCACCGTTAATGATTATTTAGCACAACGTGATGCTGAAAATAATCGTCCTTTATTTGAATTTTTAGGCTTAACAGTGGGCATTAACTTACCTAATATGCCACCGCATTTAAAACGTGATGCTTACAATGCTGATATCACTTATGGTACTAACAACGAATATGGATTTGACTATTTGCGTGACAATATGGTCTTTAGTAAAGAGGCCCGAGTACAACGCCCACTTCATTATGCGTTAGTGGATGAGGTCGATTCAATTTTAATTGATGAAGCAAGAACACCACTGATTATTTCTGGTCAAGCTGAAGATAGCTCAGATAGATATGTTAGTATCGATAAAATCATTCCACATTTAATCCGTCAAGAAAAAGAAGATTCGGATCAGTTCCAAGGTGATGGAGACTTCTCAATTGATGAAAAATCTCGTCAGGTTAACTTAACCGAACGAGGTTTAATTAAGGTTGAAGAATTACTAATAAAACAAGGCATTATGAAAGGTGATGAATCACTTTACGCACCTAGTAATATTGTACTAATGCACCATGTTAATGCAGCGCTTCGTGCCCATCACTTATTCCATCGTGATGTTGATTATATTGTTAGAGACAATGAAATCGTTATTGTTGATGAACATACAGGCCGTACGATGGATGGTCGTCGTTGGTCTGACGGTTTACACCAAGCAGTGGAAGCTAAAGAACATGTTAAAATTCAAAATGAGAATCAAACATTAGCCTCTATTACTTTCCAAAACTATTTCCGTCTCTATGAAAAATTAGCCGGTATGACAGGTACTGCTGATACCGAAGCTTTCGAATTTAACCAAATTTATGGTTTGGATACCATTGTTATTCCAACCAACCGACCTATGGTAAGAAAAGATCAGCCTGATCTTGTCTATATGACCGAAAAAGAAAAAATTGATGCTATCGTGGCTGATGTACAAGCTTGTGTTAAACGAGGACAACCGGTATTAGTCGGTACTGCATCTATCGAGAAATCAGAGCTTGTCTCACATGCCTTTAAAAAAGCAGGCATCAAACATAATGTTCTTAACGCCAAATTCCATGCGCAAGAAGCCGAAATTATTGCTGACGCAGGTAGTAAAGGGGCCGTAACAATCGCAACGAATATGGCTGGTCGTGGTACAGATATTATGCTTGGTGGTAACTGGCAAAGTGAAGTTGCAAAATTAGAAAATCCAACTGAAGCAGATATCGAAAAAGCGAAACAAGCATGGCAAGCGAAACATGAAGAAGTTATTGAACTAGGTGGATTATATATTCTTGGTACAGAACGTCATGAATCACGCCGAATTGATAATCAATTACGTGGTCGTGCTGGTCGTCAAGGGGATCCAGGCGCTTCTCGCTTTTATCTATCATTAGAAGACCCACTAATGCGTATCTTCGCATCAGATCGTGTCGGTAATATGATGCGTAAATTTGGTATGAAAGAAGGCGAAGCAATTGAACACCCATGGATTACTAAAGCTATCGCTAATGCTCAGAAAAAAGTTGAAAGTCGCAACTTTGATATTCGTAAACAATTACTCGAATATGATGATGTAGCCAATGATCAACGTAAAGCTATTTATAGCCAACGTAATGATTTATTAGATAACGTAGATATCAAAGAGACAATTGATTCAATACGTGGGGATGTATTTTCGACGGTTATTGATCAATATATTCCACCACAATCGATTGAAGAAATGTGGGATGTTGCTGGATTAGAAGCAGCCTTAAAAAATGATTTTGATTTAGATTTACCTATCGCTAAATGGCTTGATGAAGAGCAAAATCTTCATGAAGAAAATTTACGTGAACGCATCTTACAACTTGCACAAGATAAATATCTTGAAAAAGAAACTGCAGCTGGCGCTGACGCCTTCAGACAATTCGAAAAAAGCGTTATGTTACAAACACTTGATACGTTATGGAAAGAGCATTTATCTGCTATGGATTATTTACGTCAAGGCATTCATTTACGAGGATATGCACAAAAAGATCCTAAACAGGAATACAAACGTGAATCATTCAATATGTTTGCCAATATGTTAGAATCTTTGAAATATGATGTAATTGGTATTTTAAGCCGCGTACAAATTCGTTCACAAGAAGAAGTTGATGAAGCTGAACGTCAACGTCAAGCTGAAATCGAAAGATTAATGGCGAAACAACAGGCTAACCATGAATCAGTGACCGGTATTGATGGTGAGAATGATGGGCAAGCATCAAATTCATCACAACCGATTGTCCGCACGCAAGCTAAAGTAGGACGTAATGATCCTTGTCCATGTGGATCTGGAAAAAAATATAAACATTGTCATGGAGCTGTTAATTAAGCCAAAAATTTAGTATGATTAAACAATATTGATGTTTAAATCAACGAATTTTGTTACTTAAAAATCAAAAGGGAAAGCATAGTCTTTCCCTAACTTTAATCATAAACAGACAGGACCATGAAAAAACATACTGAAATTGCTGTAGGTATAATTCGTTCACAAGATTGTCAAATTTTTATCACCCAACGCGGTGAAGATTCTCATCTTGCTGGTTTTTGGGAGTTCCCTGGCGGAAAAATCGAAACTGGTGAAACACCTTATCAAACATTAGAACGCGAAATAGCCGAAGAAGTCGATATCCACATTCATCAGGCTCAATTTTTAAAAACCTTTGAACACAGTTATGATGATCGCGATATCACAATTCATGCCTACTTAGTAGAAGAATGGGATGGCGTCCCTTTTGCGAAAGAAGGGCAACCAAGCCGTTGGATTGATCAAGAAGATCTGAATGCAGATGAATTTCCTGATGCTAATAGACTAATTATTGAAATGCTTAAAAATTTAGATAAGCAAATTTAATTTATCACTAATATTAGTTAAGAATTTGGCTTGTCAGCTATTCTTAGCTAAGGTCTCACCAAAAATTTCATTGTGATTTAATTTGCTATACTTCGACCAAAATTGATTAAAATTCAATCATTCATTTCCCTGCCACTGGATTAATATCCCCAATATGCGTATTATTAACGCGATTTTCTCTTAATTTTGACAATTATTAGAGATTATCTTGTTTATTTTAAGAAGGTATAAAAACAATGAAAGAATATAAAGTAGTAATTTATCAAGAAGGCGCTTTGTCTTCAATGCTCTTGGGAGCAGCTAATGCAAATCCTGAAAAATTTGGTGCTTTTTTAAATGATAATGCACAGCAAGGTTGGCGCGTTATAACAATGCAAAAAGATTTGCGCCGTTTATTTTTATTCTGGCGACGAGAAGCTTATCTAGTTGTGATGGAGCGAGATCGTGGCTAATTAAAATAGAATAAAACCTTTTCTATATTACTATTAGGAATCAATGCAAATTAACTATATTGATTCCTATTAAAAAGGTGATTATCTCAATTCTGTTTATTTTACTGATTTACGATGTAACCTCTGCTCAGCCAAAGCAAGAAAAACAATCCCAACAATAATAGACAATGCCCCTAGTAGGCGCGTAAGCGTAATTTGTTCATTAAATGCAACAACCGATACAAACATCACAGTAACAAGTTGCAAATGCGATGCAGCAAAAGCTGGGCCAACTGGCGCTTTTTTTAACAATACCATCCAAGTGATAAATGCTCCAGCATATCCAACCATAACTAAATATGCCCACCCATGACTAAAAATTCTTAACAACCAACTCATATTTGCTTCAAAAGGCAAGGCTGAAATAGCCGTAAGTTTAAAAAAAGTTTGCCCAAAAGTATCAAAAAAGAGCAACAAGACAAAACCGATGATATAAAATTTTTTCATTAAGTTAATCCTACTAATATCACACCGGTAGTTATAAAAAATATCCCTAGCAACCGAAAGGGGGTTAGATGTTCTTTAAATAAGATACGTCCAGCAAGCATCACGGTGATCATATTAAAAGAGCCTAATAAGATCCCTTGTGATAGTGGCACTTCGCTTAAAAAAGCCAACCAAAACACAAAACCAATGAAATAAGAACCAAATCCTAACCACAGCCATATGTTACCGAATAATTTCTGCCAATAACGACCATCTTTATCATTAGAGGTCACTGCGGCATATTTGAAAGCAACTTGCCCTACTGTGTCGCAAACAATATTAACTAACCATAATAAAATAATTAAGGTTGACATGAATGACAAATTCCATGAATTTCAAGCACACTATGTTTTATTAAAAATTCACTTTGCGTCGCTAATAACTTAAGTTGACTTTCAATATTTTCAGAGTGCTTTTCAATAATCTGATGACAATTATCACAAATAAATAAAATGGATATATGTTGCGGGTCATGAAAATGCGGACAAATAATATAACAGTTAGTTGACTCCACCTTATGAATAAAACCTTGTTCAAGTAAAAATTCCAGAGCACGATAAATTGTTGGTGGTTTAGCTTGTGGTTCACTGACTTTTAAAAGATCTAAAAGATCATATGCGCTCATTGCTCTATTGGCTTTAAGCATAATATTTAAAACGGTTTTACGCTGAGTGGTCAGCTTAATACCTCGTTTTTTGCATAAAGTTTCAACTTTTTCAATCAGCAAGTTATGCATTCAGTTCCCTTCATTCTATTTATTTCTTTTTTAATGCCGCTTTCTTTCGTCGAATCTCTTTCGGATCATTGATTAACGCTCGATATATTTCAATACGATCACCATCTTTTACTTGTTCAGTAAGCTCACAACGTTTGCCATAAATACCGACAAAATGACCATCTAATTGAATATTGCATAATGATAAGATATTGGATTTTGCAATTGCTTGCAAGACATTCGTTTGTTCATCAACTGCACAATCAATAATAGTCGGTTGATTAGGTAGCGCATATACAACTTGGATATTTATCATCTTAATATATCTGCCTTGCTCTTTGCGAAAATGCTTTAACCATATTGGTCATCACTTCTTTAAAAATAGGAGAAAAAACAGCACCCATTAATTTATTATTAAATTCAAAATCTAAACTAAAGCTAATTTTACTATTTTGGTTATCTAGTTGAGTAAATTGCCATCGTCCTTTTAAATGTTTAAATGGACCATCTAACAATGCCATATCAATTGAATTAGGTTCATTAATCTTATTTATGGTAGTAAATGATTTTTTAAAGCCTAATTTTTCAACTTCAATAAAAGCAGTTAGAATGTTATCTTGTTTGCTAATAATCCCAGTTGCTATACAATCAGGGACAAATTCGGGGTATTTAGCTATATCGTTAACCAATGCAAACATTTGTTCGGTTGAATAAGGCTCGATCACCTCATGAAAAACATATGCCATAATAATAAAATTAAAAGTTAAAATTAGTGGCATATAGTATCATGTAACTCTATAATAACGCACATTATGACTAAGAAAAAATCACATAAGCCGGGTTCGGCAACTATTGCATTAAATAAACGTGCACGCCATGAGTACTTTATTGAAGAGGAAATTGAAGCAGGTTTATCCCTACAAGGTTGGGAAGTAAAGTCCCTGCGAGCAGGTAAAGCGAATATTAGTGACAGTTATGTGTTACTAAAAAATGGGGAAGCATGGTTATTTGGTGCAACAATAACACCATTAAATGTTGCGTCTACACATGTCGTATGTGAACCTATGCGTACTCGAAAATTATTACTTAATGAACGTGAATTAAACTCGCTATTTGGCCAAATTAACCGCCAAGGTTATACCGTTGTTGCATTATCCTTATATTGGAAAAATGCGTGGGCAAAAGTAAAAATTGGTGTCGCAAAAGGTAAAAAAGAGTACGACAAACGCACCGATATAAAAGAAAGACAATGGCAAGTTGACAAAGCTCGCATCATGAAAAATGCCAACCGCTAATCTTACTTACAACAGCAAATCTTAAATTAACGGTGGCGTATAATTTTTGGCTGAATAAAAAATGCCTGATGTTTTAATTCTTTAAAATTTAATAAATCATCAATGACATTCACACAAGTCAGCGCCATCTTCTCAAAATCCTGCTCGATTGCATCTATTGGATAGTAACAATAATCAAGATAACTATTGTAATCATAAGAACATAAATAGATCTGCTTTGGATCAATTTTAGCTTCGACCAAATAACTCAGTACCTCTTGCAGTAAGTTACCTGATGGCGTAAAAATAGCTTTTGGTACCCTACCCAATTTTTGATGAACACTTTTCAACAATTGGTAACCTTTATTTGGACAATAATTATCACTCACCAGCCAATCTCTATCAACTTTTAATCCAACACTTTCTAAACCTTGCTTAAATCCCTTAAGTCTAGCTTGAATTGACGTTAACTGAATATCACAGCCAATAAAATAAAATTCATCTAACTTTTCGGCATAAGGTTTGATTAAATCAGCTACAGATTGCAATGCTTCACTAGTAATAAAAGGTAATGTCGTATCTTGTAGATAACGGTCAAAAAGTAATACTGGTGTATTTTGATTAATATCGACATAAAATTGGTCACTATCTAATGAAGTTACCACTATCATTGCATCAACTTTACGTTCAACCAAATTTTGCGCAACTTTAAGCTCAACTTCTTTATTATAATGACTACAAGTGATCAATAATTGAATATTCTTTTGCCGAAAACAAGCTTCTAAATGATGCAAAAACATTGAAAAAAATGAATTTGACATATCAGGAACAATAACACCAATAGTATTGGTACTGTTAGCTTTAACTAAATATTGATGAATATGTGATTGATCGCGGTATTTTTCCGCAATAGATAAAACTCTTTGCCTAGTTTGCGGAGAAATACGATATTTTTTATCTCGTTTATTAAATATATGACTGACGGTCGTTGCCGACACGCCAGCCAAACGAGCAATATCATTAATTTTCAGTTTATTACTCGCCATATACGAATCACCTTAATATCAACGTGGGGTGCGTTGTTGTTTATTTGGGAATACCGGATTGTTATTCACCGATGGACTTTGATACCAATAAGCAACACTGGCAATATCATCACAACGTTCATACAATCTGATATCATCATTACCGATTTGTTGAAACGCCAGTTTGATATTTTTGTGGAATGCAATTGGATCTGGAAGATGCCAACGATATAAACCATGCATTGGTAAACCATCGTCACCAAAGCCATGTACAGGATTGGAATCACCTGTTTGGAAAAAGTCACGCGTCGCATCACGGTTTGTTTGATAAGGGTAACCCATAAACATCGTTTGGAAACATTTTGCTTTTGGACGTCCTTGGCTATCTCGATTATGAAATGCCCATGCACCACCAAAGTAATCTTCTGAACCAGTTGAATGTTGGGTTGGATATTCACTATCATCATCAAGATAGAATTTAAATTCACCTTCACCCCACCAATAACGCTCTAATGCCGTAAGGGCTAAGTAGGTACCGACATAATAACCGTAACCTTGAACATTATCTAATATAACATAATCTTGTGCATAATTAGTTACACGTTGACGACGCCATTGTGCATGGAAATAAAGTGGATTTTCAAACGGTTTTGGCATTAACGCATAATTAATGGTAAAGAAGAAATGCTGTAAATCAGCTTCATGTTCATTATGAATCTCAATTCGCGCTTTTTTATTAAATGGCATTCTAAAATAACTATTAAAACCACCGGTTGGATTAACCACAATTGGCATTGAATTTATATCACATCTAGCACCAAAACCATTACAGAAAAAGTCACCAATTGGACTTTCTACTGAAGGAACTGTTTCATCATCCCAATAGATACGAATAACCACATCACGCAATACAAAACTACCTCGATGCGTTCTATCAGTTAAAGTAAACCACATATGACGGATCTCAGCAGGACCAGTAATTTCAGCGATAGTCACTCTTTCACCCGCTGCAATTGAAATACAGCCTTGTCCTTTTCGACTTGGTCCTAAAGCACTCGCTTTCATGCACGATTTACCTTTTTCGCCAGTCATATTTTCTGGAGAAATTGTTCTGGTTTGTTCAAAGTTAAACTGTGTTACTGAATTAAATATATTCATTTTGTATCCTCAATATTTTTTATCAAATACTATTTATTAAATTACTAAAATCTGTTTTATGATTTAATGTTGTCTTCAAGCTTAGGACTATCTGATTTTTTATCACGGCTTAAGAAGAACACTGCAAAAATCATAAAGGCTAAAACCACTAAACCTAAGTTATTAAAGGTGATTGCTGAACCATGAGTATCATAGAAATTACCAACGAAGGTAGAGAACAAGATAACGCCGACAGAACCAGCAACTTGATAACCAATTAAAAATACGGTAGCAGAGAGACGAGCGTTAAAATTATTATCAATATATTTAAACACTGACACTAAAATGGTTGAGATTTCTAAGCAGTGCATCAATTTTATTACTGAAATAATAGCAATGCTTTCGACATGCCCAGTTAAGAAGATTCGCGTAGCGGAAATAAAAGCAGCAAAGATTAACGCATTTTTTGCCCCTACTTTGTTAACCACAAATGGCACACAAAACATAACTGCAGCTTCTAAAAAGACCTGAAATGAATTTAAAATACCGTATAAGCGATAACCATCATTCACATCTTCAAATTGCTGAGTAAAATAAACCGGGAATAATTGTTGGTCATAAATGTTGTACAAGCTATAAGTTCCGAGAACATAAACAACAAATATCCAGAACTTTTTCAATGCAAATACTGAAACAATTTCGTTAAAACTTAACTTTTCTTTCTTTTGAAATACTACCGAAGATGATTTGCTTAAATCAGGCTTGAAATTAAGATTGAGTATCATAAAACAGATACCTACAACTGAAGCTGCCCAAAAATTTAGATGAGGATTAATGCTTATTAAATTACCGGCAACAAACGTACCAGCAGCATAGGCAATACACCCCCATGTACGACATTGTCCAAATTCAAAGTTAAACGCTCGACTTATTTTTTCACAGTATGAGTCGATTAACCCCATACCAGCAATCCAACCAAAGCCAAGAAAGAAACTACCAAAAATAACACCAGCATAAAAATTATGTCGCAACAGTGGTTCATAAACATAAATTAACGCCGGTGCAGCACAAGTTATAATGATACTTTGAAACCAAATAAGATGTTTCTTAAGCACAAGTTTGTCTTGATAAACACCATAAATTATCATGATGATCAATGAAATTAAATAGTTAAATGAATAGATGATACCGGTTTGCTTTGCAGTTAAACCAATCTCTTTACTAAGCCATATTGCATAAAAAGAAAAAACAAAACTACCAGCTGCGTAATACATAATGCTATAAAACGAAGCAAACCAATAAGTTGGTTTTTTATAAAATGCACTTGTCATAATTTATCCTATAAAGAGTTAAGCACTAATTTGAGTATGAATAGCTAAAAATTTAGCTTTAACGGCTTTATTAGATAAATGTGATCAACTTCAAAGTAATTTTATTTTTAGTAAACGGGTTAATTGGTAATAAGTAGAAATAACATTAATAAACAGTATGTTATTCAAATTACTGAGAGGTGAATAAAAATTACAATTTAATTAAAAGAGTCAAATGTGTCGATTTAAGACTTAAAAAAATAGCTAAAAATGCAATTAGCCAATAAATAAAAAAATAACCGCTAATAATAAACTAGCGGTTATTTCAAATATCATGGTTAAGCATTTAAGCTAATTAATTTACCATCTTGCTTAACAAAAGATTGATTAACATGAACGTCTTGACTATTTTTAACAAATAGCGGTTCACTGACAATATTGTCGATAATTACATTATTAAATAACACGCTCTGGGCGTTCTCAATAAAAAATCCTTTGCCCGCTTCAGGTTTGACATCTTTAAACATATCGACCTCACCAGCTTGTGCATTTAATTGCATTGAAACCCGAATATTATCAAAAGAGATATTCGAAATTGGCGATTCAGGGATACCATATAAAAAACCGGCGTAGGCACGAACATTTTTAGCAATAATGTTTGAGAAGCTAATATTGTGACATGCCGGCGTTGATTCATCGACAGGTAGAGCTTGTTTATTCCAAACAATAGGATCATTCCCTTTCGGACCACAATAGTAGTAATAGTTCATCACAAACGCAGATAGAACTTCGTCCATGACGATATTACTAAATGTGATATCAGAAATCGTGCCCCCTCGACCTCGACGAGTTTTGAATCTTACTCCGCGATCAGTTTTTTGGAATACACAATTAGTAATTGTGACATTACGGATGCAACCACTCATCTCACTACCAAGAACCACGGCACCATGCCCATGAATCATATTACAATTAGTAATCAAAATGTTTTCACATGGACTTTTTTCTGCTGTTTCTTCAGTGCCAGCCTTTATCGCAATACAATCATCGCCAACATCAATATAACAATTGGAAATTCTTACATTACGACAAGATTCAGGGTTAATACCATCGGTATTGGGTGAATCAGCTTGGTTGAGAATCGAAATATTATCGACAACAACATTATTCGATTCCATTGGATGAACGGTCCAACTAGGTGATTGAGTTAGAAAGACTTTTTCAATAGTAACTCGTTCACAGAAATCAAAACCAATTAAATAAGGTCGTGGGTATTTAAGATTGCTTCGTTCATGACGGAATGTATGCCACCATTTTTGTCCATTACCATCGATCTTACCATTTCCGGTGATAACCACATTTTTGATATTATGTCCGTAAATACAAGGCATATACACATCTTGCTTAACCCCTTCCCAACGAGAATTAACCACTGGATAATCTTTTTCATCATCAGAAAATAATAAAGTTGCCCCTTGTTCAACAACTAAGGTTAAGTTGCTACAAAGTTTGATTGCACCAGTAAAATAGATACCAACTGGAATAACTAATGTTCCACCACCTAATTGGTCAATATGTTGAATTGCTTTTTCAAACGCTAAGGTATTTATTGATTTTCCATCACCAATAGCACCAAATTCTGTTATAGAGAGAATCGTCATAAGTTTATCCTATATATTTTGGCAAATATAACCCTTTTAATGTAGCTTAAATATTTGCTTTGTTACTTTAAACTTTAGGATCAGCACTGCTGATCCTGATTAAGAATTTATTTCGTTTTAGTCGGTTTTTGTTTGAAGCCAATATTATTATTACCAAAACATTTTTCATAATTGATGCCAGATAATTCCTCAACCACTTTGCGAGTTTCAGGGCTAACATCTTCCATTTTGCCACCTTGGCGGATACGAGCAACTTCATTAATAATGATGGAGTGAGTCGCGTGATCAAGTTTCATTCGCCATGCAAAGAATGCACCAATTAAAGCCATGCCAATAACACCATATAAAATAATGCCATTAATTGCATCAATCGCACTTTGTGGTTGAATATGTGATTTCGATTCAAATCCATAAGCACTTAATATCACACCAAGTACAAAAACAATTGAAGCTCGAACTAATTTACCGGCCATCGTCATTGCACCTGCATATACTCCTTCACGACGACGATTGGTTACCACTTCATCTACATCCGCAAGGAACACATATACACTCCAAGGAATATAGTAAACACCGCCAGTTCCTAAACCAAACCAAATGGTAATACCCACTACAAGCCAAGTAATATGCGGTAGATTAAAGTAATAGATACCGACATAACCTATCATTGATGAGACAACAATTAATAGAGCGATAATAAAAGGTTTTTTAAAGCCTTTTTTGGCACAATACATCATAAAAAAAGCAGTGGAAACTAACTGGCAAATACTACTTAATGAATTCATTGAAGCAACAAATGAACGTGGTTCACCGAGACTAAAAACAATGAAATAGGTAAATACCGCTGTAAATAACCATTCAGCACCAAAACCAAATAAATACATGCCTAAATGTGTTCTAAATGTTTTAATACGGAAGGTGGATAGAATATCAATAAACAGCTTTTTGATAGCCTCAAAAAAGCTATGAACTGACTCGTCTTTTACCTCATCTTTAGGTTTTTCCCAGCTATTACAATACAGCAAAATTAACGCTAACATCATGATAGTGGCATAAGTGATGCCGGTTAATAAAAATGGTGTTGCGGATTCTTTACTGTAAAAATAGAAAAATACCCCCGGTATTGCCGCCCCTAAGAAGTTCGCTACTTTACCAAACATCGCTTTTGAACCAGTTAAATAAGTGCGCTCCGAAAAGTTAGAGGTCATTTCTACCGGTAATGTATTAAATGGAATCATAATGCTGGTATAAATAATCTCAAATAAAATATACGTTATGAGGTAATACCAAAATCCCATACCATCGATCCATAGCATAGGGTAAATAACCATTAGAGGGATGCCAATCAAAATAAAGAATCGACGTCGTCCAAATCGTTGACCTATTTTAGTTTGATAAAAATTATCAGTAATAAAGCCCATCAATGGATTGAGAATGACATCAAGATAAGTGGCAATTGAAAAAATTAGTGCAGCTTGTACCACACTTAATCCACAAAAAGTGGTATAAAAATAGAGCAACCAAGCACCGCTAATCGCTAATGCTCCACTACCTATTAAATTACCACTACCATATGAGAATCTTACTAACCATGTAATTTTATTCTCTTTTTTTTCGTTCATAAAAGATACCTATATTATTTAAAAAAAAGGGTCCCCGCATTAAGTCCCGCAGGACTTAATGTCATAGGTATTAACTATTGAATTTATGCCTAGAGAGTTACGCCGCTTTTTAAGATGGCTAAATTCCTGAAATTATTGATTTCGTTTCGAGTTTTTTCGCCACTAGCGATCAGAGCAATCTGCTCAATAAACTCTAGCAACAAAGATTGCATGGACACACCTTGTATAAGCTTACCGGCATTAAAATCGATCCAATTGGCTTTCTTGTCGGCCAATTGGGTATTAGTTGCAATTTTCACTGTAGGTACAATTCCACCATAAGGCGTACCTCTTCCAGTAGTGAAAAGAACCATATGACATCCAGCAGCCGATAAAGCCCCAGTAGCTACAGCGTCATTACCTGGTGCACTTAGTAAATTCAAGCCATGTTTAGTTAACATTTGACCATATTTAAGGACATCAATAACTTCACTGCCGCCCGCTTTTTGGGTACATCCCAGAGATTTTTCTTCTAAGGTTGTGATCCCACCAGCCTTGTTACCAGGAGAAGGATTTTCATAGATAGGTTGATTATTTGAAATAAAATACTGTTTAAAGTCATTTATCATATCGACTGTTTTATCGAAAGTAGACTCATCAACACAATGTGACATTAAAATATTTTCAGCACCAAACATTTCTGGCACTTCAGTAAGTACACTTGTACCACCATGAGCAACAACATAGTCAGAAAAAAGACCGAGCATTGGATTGGCTGTAATGCCAGAGAAACCATCTGAACCACCGCACTCCAAACCAAATTTCAATTCACTTAAGCGCCCTAATTGGCGTTTATCTTGTTTCATAATCGCATAAAGCTCTCTTAAGTGAACCAATGCTGCTTCCACTTCATCGGTTTCTTGCTGAGCAATTAAAAATCTAACTCGAGATTCGTCGTACTCTCCTAAATCAGCCTTAAATTCTGAAACCTGATTATTTTCACAACCAAGTCCTATTACCAATACAGCGCCAGCATTAGGATGTTTAACTAAATTTTGTAATATAGTTTTAGTATTTTGATGATCTTGTCCTAATTGAGAGCAGCCATAAGGATGTTCAAGTACCGTAATACCATCGATATCTAATTGATTATTTAACTCATCACAAAATTGTTTAACCATTTGTTCGGCGATACCATTAATACAAGTGACAGTTGGAATAATCCAAAGTTCATTACGGATACCTACTTCACCATTGTTACGTCGATAGATCTGTACTTCTTTATCAGCTATCTCATGCAACAATTCATTTTTTGATAAAGTAGGTTGATATTGATAATCATTAATGTCACTTAAATTAGTTTTCAAATTATGTGAATGAATATGCTCACCAGCCTTAATAAAGCGAGTAGCGTGACCGATTGGTAAGCCATATTTAATAATATTTTCATTTTGCTTAATATCGTTAAGGGCAAATTTATGCCCTTGTTTAACTGGTTCTTTTAGGTCAATGACCAAACCATCTACGACAATATTTTCTTCATGTGCTTCTAAATCAGATAATGCTACCCCAACATTATCTTTATTATTAATTTTTATAAATTTAATCATTGAATCACTCATACTATTTGCTGCCAGCAATACATTTTTCGATTGCTTGACGCATACCACCTTCAATTATGATCGTTAAATATTGAGTTAATGTTTGCGCTAATTGCGGGATACTTAGTAGATCGTGCTGCCAATGAGCTGTATCACCTAATACAACTTGAACTAAATCTTCTAATGAGCTTTTACCCTCAGCAATCGCTGTCCAACTACTATTAAAGCGTTGTAACCAAATTGCATCATCTTGTAATGGATAGTTTTGCCCATTACGCACACCACGATAAAATGCAATTAATGCCGCAAAAGAGAAGACTAAGTGTTTAGGTAATGTCCCTTTCTCTTGCTGATAATTGATCAATTGAGGAAGAATACGGGTTTTAAACTTCGTCATACTGTTTAAGGCAATTGACATCAGTTGATGTTCAATAAATGGATTTTTAAAACGATTAATCACTGAGTCAGCAAAATCAACCAACTCTTGATGAGGTAAATCTAAAACAGGAATAATTTCCTCAAAAATAGTCTCTTTAATATAAGATAAGATCTGTGCATCATTCATTGATTCGCCAACAGTATCAATACCCGCTAAATAAGCAACTGGCACCAGCGCGGTATGTGCTCCATTTAAAATCGCCACTTTACGCTCTTTATATGGTTTAATATCATCAACAATTTTGATATTCATATCGCATTTATCAAGGCATAGTTTTTCAGCTAACCATTGTGGTCCTTGAATAACAAATAGATAAAAATATTCCGCTGAATCAATAAAATTATCTTTATAGCCCAATTCAGCTTCAAGTTCAGCAATTTGCGCTTTCGGATAACCTGGTACGATTCTATCAACTAAAGTCGAACAGAATAAATTATCATTTTCAAGCCAGTTTATGAATTTGTCTGACAAGTTCCATTGGTTGGCATATTTCAGTACTAATTTTTTAAGTGCATCGCCGTTATAATCAATTAATTCACAAGGGATAATAATCAAACCACTTTCTTTACTACCGGCAAAATGAACAAATCTTTCATATAAAAATGCGGTTAATTTAGCTGGATAGCTAGTTGCAGGTTTATCGGTTAATTGGTCACTTTCAACATAACTAATGCCTGCTTCGGTAGTATTTGAAAATATAAACTGAATATTCGGATCTTTAGCTAACTCAAGATATTCATCATATTGAGTATACACATTGATTTCATTATTCACTGAACGAATCAATCTAAACTCCTTCACGGCTTGATTCTGTTCATTTAAACCACGAACCAGTGTGGTATACAAACCATCTTGAATACTTAATGATGGCGGAAAATCGGTATTTAACGGTCGAACCACCACAACACCCGCATCGAGATCAGTTTTCTCATTAAGAATATCTAACTGCCAATCTAAAAATGCCCGTAAAAAATTACCTTCGCCAAACTGAACAACACGAGTCGTATATTTTGCACCCGGAAAATCATTTCTGTTTAATGTTTTCATTACTCTAACTCTTCTTTAATTAATCTAATTACAACGACTTAATGCTCTTAGCTTAGTTCAATGCCAAAATAGTTTTTAGCATTATCAAAACTAATATTTTTAACCATTTGACCTAATAATTGGATATCACGAGGAGCTTCACCATCTTCAACCCAACGTCCAATCATGCGACATAAAATACGTCTGAAATATTCATGGCGTGTATAAGATAAGAAGCTACGGCTATCTGTTAACATACCAACAAAACGACTTAATAAGCCAAGTTGGGCAAGCTGTGTCATTTGACGAATCATGCCGTCTTTTTGATCATTAAACCACCAACCTGAACCAAATTGCATTTTTCCTTGAATACCTGCACCTTGGAAGTTACCAATCATTGTGCCTAGAATTTCATTATCAGAAGGATTTAAACAGTATAAAATTGTTTTAGGTAGCGCATCTTGTTTAGCTTGGGCATCTAATAATCGAGAAAGAGGCTGGGCAATCGGTGAATCATTAATAGAATCGAATCCAACATCTGGCCCCATTAAATTAAACATTCTGGAATTATTATTACGCAATGCGCCAATATGATATTGTTGAATCCATTGACGTTTGTGGTATTCAACACCTAAAAAGATAAGTACTGCCGTTTTAAATTGAGCAACTTCTTTAGCAGTTAAAACCTCACCAGATAAACGTTTAGTTAAAATGGTATCCAACTCTTTTTCAGAGGCTTCTTCATAAACAACGGTATCTAATGCATGGTCGGAAATCTTACAGCCATGAGCAGCAAAATGGTCCATACGTTTGGATAATGCCTGACAAAGCGCTTGGAAGTTAGAAATTTCCACATCGGCTACTGCAGAAAGTTTTTCCATATATTGACCAAAAAAATCAGAATCAATATTAAATGCTTTATCTGGACGCCAGCTTGGTAAAACTTTAACCTCAAATGAGCTATCTTCGGCAATAGTTTTATGATGAGCTAAATCATCAATAGGATCATCGGTGGTACCAGCCATTTTAACATTCATTTTTTTCATAATGCTACGAGCTGAAAACTCTGGAGTGGCAAGCATTTCATTACAACTATTCCAAATTTGCTCTGCTGTAGTTGGTGATAATAAAACATTATCAATTCCGAAAGGACGACGAAGTTCTAAATGAGTCCAATGATATAAAGGATTACCAATGGTATGAGGAACAGTTTCCGCCCAAGCCTTGAATTTATCTAAATCACTCACATCAGTACCAGTACAGAATTTTTCAGCAACACCATTGGTACGCATTGCGCGCCATTTATAATGATCACCTTTTAGCCATATGTCATACAAATTTTTAAATTGATAATCGTTGGCAATTTGTTCTGGTGGTAAATGGCAGTGATAATCAAAAATTGGCTGTTCAGCCGCATAGTCATGATAAAGTTGACGAGAAAATTCAGTATCAAGCAAAAAGTTTTCAGTTAAAAAACTCATTTTATTCTCCAAAAAGCAGTGATTAACTAGTAAGTTTAGATGTCAATATTTTGTCTTATATTAACATATAAGACAACTTAAAAAGTTGACATACATCACATAATTAACCCATACCCATAATATATAAAGGGATATTTTTTTATTGAAAGTTAGCTGACAAGTATGTTTATTTGAAAAAATTACAGTAATATTATTTAACTTAGCGCAATTAGATGTTATTTTAAAAGTCTGAGAAAACTTAAAGGAATTATGCCAACTTCACCATGACCCAAGAACAGAACGAATATCAACGACTTTATCAAGTCATCGCAACTGAACTTAAGAATCGAATTATTAATGGTATTTATCCAGTTGGCAGTAAATTACCTTCCGAAAGATTAATTTGTGAAGAGTTAAAAGTTAGCCGATCAGTAGTCAGAGAAGCCATTATCATGCTTGAAGTTGAAGGTTATGTTGATGCACGTAAAGGGTCTGGCATCCATGTAATTGCCAATAGTTTACAAAATAATATTATTACCGCCTCACAAGGTTTAAATTTTTCGACTACAGGCCCCTTTGAATTACTACAAGCTCGGCAACTTATTGAAAGTAATATCGCTGAATTTGCCGCCACTCAAATTACCAAAGATGATATTGTTAAACTTTTAGAAATTCAGCATAACGCCAAAAAGGAAGATCATTATCGAGATTCTGATTGGGATTTAAAATTCCATACTCAAATTGCAATGATTACCCGCAATACGGCTTTGATCACCATTGTTCAAGAAGCATGGCAGCAACGGACATTAAATCCTTTATGGAAAAAACTTCATGAACATGTACAACAACAAGATATTGAAAGTTGGTGGGATGAACATGATAAAATTTTAGAAGCGCTAATTAATCGAGATCCCAAAGCGGCTAAATTAGCCATGTGGCAACATTTAGAAAATACCAAAAAAATGTTATTTGATGCAGCTAGCGAAGATTTCGAAACCAAACGCGACCACTATCTCTTTTCTGATAATCCAGTTATTAGTATTAATGAAACGGAGCATTGAGAGAGTTAGTAAATAGCCAATTTAGCAGCACAGCTTAAAAACAACTAATAAGCAAATTAAAACACTTTGCATTAGTAGGCAAAATGTTTTAATTTTGTGAATCAGAAAAAATTAGATATTACTAAAATTATTAGCGTTGATCGTCAATTGTTACCCCAGCAGGTGGTGTAAACTTGAACTTATCCATCGTAACTTTGCCTAAAGTTTGGCGAGATAAATCATAAAAGCTGCGCTGACCATCTTCTTCAATAATCGTGAAATTAGAAATCATGCCGGTTGGTAAAACTGAAATAACAAAATCTTGATTAGAGCCATCAGTCGGTTTTAAGGTAAAAGAATCTTGTTTACGTGTAACATTATAGGCATTCCAAATTGGATTATGACTATCAGTAATTAGCAACATTAAACGATTATCTACCGCTTTTTTCAAACTCATTACACTTACTTGCTCAACGGCTGGAGTGTAGACCCACATATTAGTTCCATCAGAAATAATCGAAGTTTCATCAGGTTCAGTCATCGTCCAATTAAAATAATAGGGTCTTGTCACCCATAAATCACCTTTTCCTTGTTGAACTGGTTGCTTATCAGCAGTTTTCACATCTTGTGAAAAACGGGCATAAAATCCATCAATTTTAGCTAATCGTTCTTGTAACACCTCTTTATCGCCTGCCCATGCAGAAAGACTTGTAAGTAACCCAATTAACATTAAAAACTTCTTCATTACCAATCCTTATGTATTTTGTGTAATAAAATATATTCAACAATCATCTATTTTAATAACTAATTTAGTTCAAAATATTACCGTTTTTCTGTTAGCTGTGGAAGATATTTTCTTTTCTTTTTCACTATTATTAGTGAAGCGGTATATAATAACCATATTTTGTAATTACGGGTATATAGTGCACCATGCCTAGTCTCTCTTTTGAATTTGGTACAGATGAATTTAAACCTTTAGCTGCAAGGATGCGTCCACGCAATTTATCAGAATACATTGGTCAGAGCCAGCTACTGGGTAAAGATAAACCTCTACCTAAAGCCATTGAGGCGGGTCATCTGCATTCAATGATCCTGTGGGGACCGCCTGGTACAGGTAAAACCACCTTAGCAGAAATTATTGCCCATCATGCCAACGCTAAAGTTGAACGTATTTCAGCGGTTACTTCTGGCATAAAAGATATTCGAGAGGCAATAGAAAGGGCAAAAATAAACCAGCAATCTGGTGTTAGAACCATCTTGTTTGTTGATGAAGTCCATCGTTTTAATAAAAGTCAACAAGATGCATTTCTACCTTATGTCGAAAATGGTACAGTAACCTTTATCGGAGCAACAACTGAAAACCCATCATTCGAATTAAATTCAGCACTTTTGTCTCGCGCGAGAGTATATTTACTAAAATCACTGACCAATAATGATATTGAGCAAATTTTACAACAAGCTATGGATGATACTGATCGGGGTTATGGTAACTTAAATATCACATTACCTGAACAAACTAAACAACAGATTGCCGAGTTTGTTGGTGGTGATGCAAGGAGGGCATTAAATACACTTGAATTATTGGTTGATATGTCCGATGGTCAAGCCCTTACACCAGAATTACTAAAAGAAGTCATTGGCGAGCGTAGTGCAAGATTTGATAATCAAGGCGATCGTTTTTATGATCTGATCTCAGCTGTGCATAAATCAATTAGAGGCTCTGCACCTGATGCCGCACTTTATTGGTATGCCAGAATCATTTCGGCTGGTGGTGATCCACTTTATGTTGCCCGTCGATTATTAGCAATAGCTTCAGAAGATGTTGGAAATGCCGATCCAAGAGCAATGCAAGTAGCACTAGCTGCTTGGGACTGTTTTACCCGAGTGGGGCCAGCTGAAGGCGAACGAGCTATCGCCCAAGCAATCGTTTATCTTGCTTGTGCACCGAAAAGTAATGCTGTTTATCTTGCATTTAATCAAGCAATGAAAGATGCTACATCTCAGCCAGATTATGATGTACCAGAACATCTACGCAATGCACCTACCCAATTAATGAAGAATTTAGGTTATGGAGCTCAATATCGTTATGCCCATGATGAACCTAATGCCTTTGCTGCTGGTGAAAACTATTTTCCTCCAGAAATGGCGGCAACTAAATACTATTATCCCAACCAACGAGGAGCTGAAAAAAATTACGCAGAAAAATTAGCTTGGCTAGAAGATCAAAATAAAGCGAGTAGTATTCAACGCTATAAATCGAAATAAAATTAGTAATGTAATTTTAATATTTTTTATCAATTGAAATTACATTTCATTTATTACTCGGCAAACTATAAGTTATCGATAATCCCAGCGTTCTTATCCACATAAAAAATAAACTAATCTTAAAAAGCGTTGATATAAATCAAAAACAAAAAACCTATATTTTACAAAAATTTAATTAAAGAAACTAATATCAATTTAATGAATTAACAATCGTTTACAATTATTTGTTAGCTATAAACTATCATATAAAATATAATCACACGCGAAATCTTATACGCAAAAAAACCTTTCTAATAAATAATTAAAGAAAAATGAAATATAGGAAATATACCGTGAGTTACCTAACGAGCAGTAGATATTTAGCACTATGGTTTTATTTAGTATTATTATTCCAATCAATCCAGTCAACTGAAGCCAGCCTCTCACAAATAACGGTTAACTCAATAACAGGATCACCACCTCATTTATCACTACCATTAGAGATGAATATGGACGATTTAAACTTATTTGGTTTAAAAGTTTATAATCAAAATTATTATGGAGAGGAGATTGATCATTTACCACTCACCAGTAACTATCCATTTAAAGATAAAGTCGCAATTGCACCAATGAAATATCCAAACGAAAATGAATACGTTGATGTTGATGGTGATGAGTTAGTTGGGTTTGAACATAATGGCAACATTCAAATGGAATGGTTTTATACCAATTCAAAAAATAAATTAGTTTCGTTTGTTCCAACAGCTGTTGATACATTTTGTTCTTTAGCTAAAAAAAATATAACTGCACCATTTAAAGTAAAATTGACTACTGATGCTTTATTACTAGTATCAAAATATGGTGAACCTGACTATTATCTCTATCCTAATGAGGAAATAATAACATCACCTTCAAAAACTTATACCATCATGGATGACGTTGGAATTTGTTATGCCAAACCAGAATTAAAACCAAAAGAATCGGGTGCTAACACAGAATCACAATGGGATCGTGATAATGGCTTTTTACCACAATCGACAAATGATCCTAGCAAAAATTTTCCTTCTACTGGTTTTTATGGTGCGCAATTTCAATTAATTTTGACTAATGAACAAATTGCCAAAGATTATGAATGGTCAATTAAACAAGGTGGTGAGTTAGTACAAGTTAACAAAGACGATAATACTCAAGCTGTTACGGTATCATTTGATATGCCTGATGCTAAAGATCCAGCAAAAGCTTGGCAATATATAATGGGATCTGGTGATGGATATACGGTTATTGTTGAAGGAAAAAACCCTCAAAGAAATACCACTATTCAATATTCATTTACTCTCGTTAAATGGTTTACCGGTTGGGATGAAAATAAAATTGGTGAACCCGGAGCTTCTATTACAACGGGGCCCAAAGTGGATGAAAGCTGTAACGCCCTAGCTGGCGGTGGAAAGTATCGTATAAGTTATACTAATGAAGTGGTTAATTCCAGCTTACAGGCAGCTAAAGCTAAATATACTCGAGAGATAGGCACCCTTTTTAGTGAATGGGGAGACCCTAGTCAAAAAGCATACCCAAATTCTTGGGCAGCTAATGATAAACAAGATGCTAGATATAAAAGAATTTGGCTATATGATCCGGATAAACAAAAATATTGTGATTTGCATACTTATCAAGCCGTTTATCACTGTGTCGCTGAAAATGGTTTAAAAAATGGCTTATGCACAGCAGTAGATGAAAATAACTAGTAATTTTTACGGACAGTGAAACATTAAAGGATATCTAATTCAGATAGCTAATTTAACTTTCCTATCCTTACATCAACAAATATAAATCGCTGATCGCTTTGACTACCATAAATATCAATAGGGTTTCCAAAGTGAATCGCAATATAAAAATGGTTTATGTATATCATATTACATTGATTGAATGATAAAGGTATAAAATAATGATATTTATCAAATAGTTTAAAAAAATATTAATACATTATTACAAATACAATAATGATTAATCATCTTTAAGATCGACTAAAGCGATTGTTTGCTTTATAATCGGCGCCACAAAAAAACAAAAATAAATAAAAATATAATTTTATCAAATATTTATAAATTACTAAATTAAAATGATAAAGGATGAATAAAAAGGAATTTAACAGTGAATCAAATCATCAATAAGTCTGTAAAGAAAATATCTTCAATACTACCTTTATTACTTGTATCCCCTTCTAGCTATTGTTCACTCGATTCAAAAACTGTTCAAGCAATTCATGGTAATAAACCATTATTATCAGCACAATTAGAAAATAATATGAAAGACTTTGATCTTTTTGGTCTAAATACCGATGGTAAAAACTATTATGGTGATGAAGTTAAAAATATGCCATATTCAACAAGTTATCCATTTAAAGAACGCATAAAAGTTGCGCCTATAAAACTTCCTGATAATAGCCAATTTGTTGATGATGATGGCGATCAACTGTCTGCAATCGATACCAGTAGTGCAATTACCATGAAATGGTATTATACCAATGCTAAACATCAACTTATTGAATTTGAACCAGAAGATAGCGATACATTTTGCTCATTATCTGAAAAAGGGTGGTATGCGCCTTATAAAATTAAATTAGAAGCAAATGGCATACTATTATATACCCAATATGGATTACCTAATTCAAATCAATACCCTAACGAAGACATTATTGATAGTCCAGCGAAAATGTATACCTTATTGGAAGATAATGGATTTTGTTATGCACGCCCTTCATTACAACCAAGTGAAGCCCAAAGTGGTCAAAAAAACCAATGGAATAAAAATTATGGTTTCTTAATTCAATCTAATACAGAATTAAGCAATTTTCCAACTACTGCTTTTTATGGTGCACAATTTGACCTAACTCTTGCTCAAAAAGGCATAGCCGACCAATATGATTGGCAATTGATAAAAGGTAAAGAACTTGTTAGTAAACCAATAATCAGTGCAAATAACGACTTTGTAACGCTAAGATTTGGTACTGATAATGCAAAAAATACCTTGATAGCTTGGAATTATGTCATGGGTAACAATACCGGTTATGAAGTCATTTTAGAAGGCACCCATATAACTAATGGTTACAAAATTCGTTATGGATTCACTATAACAAAATGGTATTCTGGATGGAATCTAGCTACTATAGGAACAGGTATTAGCTCAATAGGAAAGGCATCACAAATTGCCGAAGCATGTGAGCAGTTACCAGGTAATTATCGTATTACTAATGCAGATGAACTGAGTAACGCAAATTTTAATGCAGGAAAAGATGCAATATTTACTCGTGAAATAGGTTCATTAATGAGTGAATGGGGTTATCCAACACAAGAATCATACCCAGACTCATGGGCTCCGGCATTAAAAGAAAATAATAAACGAAAAAGAATTTGGGTCTATGATCCGACAATGAACAAATATTGTGACTTACATCCATATGATGGTAAATATCACTGCAAAAAAGAGAGCCAAGATAAAAATGGCTTATGTATAGCGGTCGATACTAATTAAATTTATTATTCTATATTTAGAGCTCTATCGATTCATAGGTAGAGCTTATCATTGGCAATTTTTGTTTTTCTTTTATACCACCTATCATTATCGTTTTTACTATCAAAAACAAATTCAAAAAATATTATCCGTAGTTATTGATTTTCGTTAATAAATTCCCGATCACTGTTTATTATGCATACTACATATAGTAATAAAATGATTAATAGGCACTATATATTGTATATTTTGACAAATATCAATTATCATACGTTTCATTAAAACATAAAAATGGATGATAAATGAATAATGAACAAATCAATGCTAGTAACTAAACGTGATGGGAAAAAAGAACCTATCGATCTTGATAAAATCCACAAAGTAATTACTTGGGCAGCAGAAGGATTAGATAATGTATCTGTCTCTCAGGTTGAATTACGTTCACATATTCAATTTTATGATGGTATCCGTACTTCAGACATTCATGAAACTATTATCCGTGCAGCAGCTGATCTTATCTCTCAAGATGCGCCTGATTATCAATATTTAGCTGCCCGTTTAGCTATTTTTCATTTACGCAAAAAAGCCTACAATCAATTTACACCACCATCACTTTATGAACATGTAAAAAAACTTGTTGCTAGCAAACGCTACGACAAACACCTTCTTGAAGATTATACTCAAGAAGAATTTGAGCAAATGGATAAAATAATCGACCACTGGCGTGATATGAATTTTTCCTATGCTGCAGTCAAACAACTTGAAGGCAAATATTTAGTTCAAAATCGCGTAACTGGCGAAATTTATGAAAGTGCTCAATTCTTATATATCTTAGTTGCAGCGTGTTTATTTGCTAACTATCCAAAAGAGAGCCGTTTAAATTATATTAAACGTTTCTATGATGCTGTTTCGACATTTAAAATTTCATTGCCGACACCAATTATGGCTGGTGTCCGTACTCCTACTCGCCAATTTAGTTCGTGTGTATTAATTGAATGTGATGACAGTTTAGATTCTATCAATGCCACAGCTGGTGCGATTGTAAAATATGTCTCACAACGAGCTGGAATTGGCGTGAATGCGGGTCGTATAAGAGCATTAGGTAGCTCAATTCGTGGTGGTGAAGCCTTCCATACCGGTTGTATCCCATTTTATAAATATTTCCAAACTGCAGTTAAATCATGTTCACAAGGTGGTGTTCGTGGTGGCGCAGCTACAGTATTTTATCCACTCTGGCATTTAGAAGTTGAAAGTTTATTAGTACTACGTAATAACCGTGGTGTTGAAGAAAACCGAGTACGACATTTAGATTATGGTGTACAAATCAATAAATTAATGTACCAACGTCTAATTAAAAATGAAAACATCTCTTTATTCAGTCCATCTGATGTACCGGGTCTTTACGATGCTTTCTTTGCCGACCAAGACAAATTTGAAGCTCTTTATCATCAATATGAACAAGATGTTAATATTCGTAAACGCGTAGTTAAAGCAGTTGAATTATTTTCATTATTAATGCAAGAACGAGCATCAACTGGCCGAATTTATATTCAAAATGTTGATCATTGTAATACTCATAGTCCATTTAATGCTCAACTAGCGCCAGTACATCAATCCAATTTATGTATGGAAATTGCCCTACCAACTAAACCACTTAATAACGTTAATGATGATAAAGGTGAAATTGCACTTTGTACTTTATCTGCTTTTAATTTAGGTAAAATTGAATCTCTTGACGATTTTGAAGAGCTAGCTGATTTAACCGTTCGTGCCCTAGACGCATTGCTTGATTATCAAGATTATCCGATTCCGGCAGCTAAAACGTCATCAATAAACCGCCGCACATTAGGTATTGGTGTAATTAATTATGCCTATTATTTAGCTAAACATGGAGTTAAATATTCTGATGGTAGTGCCAATAACTTAACCCATCGCACATTTGAAGCAATGCAATATTATTTATTAAAAGCATCAAATAATTTAGCTAAAGAAAAAGGTGCCTGCCCACTATTTAGTGAAACAACCTATGCTCAAGGTATCTTACCTATTGATACTTATAAACAAGATATCGATACACTTACTAAAGAACCATTACATTATGATTGGGAATCTTTACGCCAATCAATCAAAACTTATGGTTTACGTAATTCTACTTTATCGGCATTAATGCCATCTGAAACTTCCTCACAAATATCAAATGCCACTAATGGTATTGAGCCACCACGCGGATATGTCAGTGTTAAGGCGTCAAAAGATGGTATTTTAAAACAAGTGGTACCTGAATATAAAAAATTAAAAGATTTATATGAGTTACTTTGGCAAATACCAAATAATACAGGTTATTTACATTTAGTCGGTATTATGCAGAAGTTTATTGATCAATCAATTTCAGCCAATACTAATTATGATCCAACTAAATTCCCTAATGATAAAGTACCAATGAAGCAGCTATTAGCTGATTTATTAACAGCTTATAAATATGGTGTAAAAACCCTTTATTATCATAATACACGAGATGGTGCTGAAGATATTCAAGGTGATATTGAAGTCTCATCAAGTGATGATGGTTGTGAAGGCGGAGCATGCAAAATTTAATTGTTCTGCTTAGCCCTAAAAATAAAAGTAGTGGATAACGAGCCAGTTGTCCCTACTATTCCAACTTTTTACTTATCTGCACAGTAAAAAGCTTAACAAATTTCTGTTAGGAGTTCGATTATGAGCATGAATTACAGCACCTTCTCACACGTCCATAATGATCAACTTAAAGAGCCAATGTTTCTTGGTCAACCGGTAAATGTTGCTCGTTACGATCAACAAAAATATGAAATGTTTGAAAAGTTAATTGAAAAACAACTTTCTTTCTTTTGGCGTCCTGAAGAGGTCGACGTATCACAAGATCGCATTGACTATGCAGCGCTCCCCGAACATGAAAAACATATATTTATTAGTAATTTAAAATATCAAACTCTGCTCGATTCTATTCAAGGTCGAAGTCCAAATGTGGCGTTATTACCATTAATTTCTATTCCCGAACTCGAAACATGGGTAGAAACTTGGTCATTTTCAGAAACGATTCATTCACGTTCATACACCCACATTATTCGTAATATCGTTAATGATCCATCGGTTGTATTTGACGATATTGTGACTAATAAAGAAATTCAAAAACGGGCTGGTGATATTGCAGGCTACTACGATGAATTAATTAGTTATGCTAGTTATTATAATTTGTTAGGTGAAGGTAAACACACTGTCAATAATCGAACTATCACTATTGATCTACGAGAGTTAAAAAGACGACTTTACTTATGCCTAATGAGCGTTAATGCGCTTGAAGCGATTCGTTTTTATGTTAGTTTTGCTTGCTCATTTGCCTTTGCTGAACGTGAATTAATGGAAGGTAATGCCAAAATAATCAAACTGATTGCGCGTGATGAAGCATTACATCTAACCGGCACACAGTTCATGATTAATACTCTAAGAAGCGGTGAAGATGATCCAGAAATGGCCGAAATCGCCAAAGAGTGTGAACAAGATTGTTATGACCTCTTCTTACAAGCCGCTAATCAAGAAAAAGAATGGGCTGAATATCTATTTGAAGGTGGTTCAATGATTGGTTTAAACAAAGATATTCTATGCCAATACGTTGAGTATATTACCAATATTCGTATGCAAGCAGTCGGCCTCAAATTACCATTTGAAGTAAAATCGAATCCAATTCCATGGATCAATAACTGGCTCGTTTCTGATAACGTGCAGGTTGCGCCACAAGAAGCAGAAATGAGCTCATATTTAGTTGGACAAATCGATTCAGAAATTAGTGAAGATGATTTAAGCGATTTTACCTTGTAATTATTAATCGCAAAACCCCCTTTCCTCAAATTTTTTTATTAAAGGAACCTTATCGGTTCCTTTAATATTATTAATCCATTATGCACAACAATTATTGCTTCTACATTAAACTATCAAAGCATAATTTAACTAGATTTAAAGCCGTTATTGACGTCAATTCATCTGCCATAATTTTTAAGCCACTTTGATAGCAAACACGCGCTTCAAACATGTCGTC
Organism: Gilliamella sp. M0320; assembly: GCF_016101635.1. Taxonomy (NCBI): domain Bacteria; kingdom Pseudomonadati; phylum Pseudomonadota; class Gammaproteobacteria; order Orbales; family Orbaceae; genus Gilliamella; species Gilliamella sp. M0320. The sequence continues at coordinate 156,132 of NZ_JACFQD010000003.1, read as the reverse complement.
AATGTATCATTTGGTAGCCAAACGATTACAACACTTGTTACTCAAGATGTTATTATTGCCAGAACTGAAAATGTTATTTAAACGCCAAATAATCGACCTTTATCTACTAACTAAACCACTCAGTGAGTTAATTGAATAAAAAATCAAACTTAACCGATTTAATACTCTTATTTACCCTCAATAAATCATATTTGATGGTATAGACTCCTCAATTATTTTTACAAAAAATATTCACTCATCAATTTTAAAATTACTAATGGATTGAATAAAACGTTATTGCTTAATGTTATTGTATGAAAACTGTTGTCATTCCAGCTTGACACTGCTTTAAAATCGGTGGACGATATAACAATTCGATTTTGCTAATTTGATATGATGACTATGACTGATGCGCATTTGTTTTATTCTATCTCTCCGCTTGATTTTAGTGATGATCAAATAACTGTCCCCTATCTAAAACAGCAACTAAATGCGTTTCAACAATGGTCAGTGACTCAGTTTAAAAATAACGCCGATATTGATGACTTAGTTCATCTGCGCAGTCAGTTTATTGATCAGCTACTTCAACGATTATGGCATTATTATCAAATTCCTGAACAAGTTTCATCGCTGTTTAAACAAAATCGCATTGCACTAATTGCAGTTGGTGGTTATGGTCGAACCGAACTCCATCCCTTATCCGATATTGATATTTTGATACTAAGTGATAACTCACTAACCAAAGAACTGGAAAAACAAATTGGTGATTTAGTTCGTCTACTTTGGGATCTGCATTTGGATATTGGCCACAGCGTTAGAACGTTAAAAACCTGCTTGCAAGAAGCTAAAAATGATATCACTATCATGACAAACTTAATTGAATCAAGATTAATTGCCGGAAGTGAGTCATTACTTAATAAGCTCCGCTGTGAAATTTTTAACGATAAAATCTGGCCTTCTCCTGCTTTTTATCAGGCCAAAATGCAGGAGCAACAAGAAAGACACCAACAATATCACAGCACTACCTATAATTTAGAGCCAGATCTAAAAAATAGTCCGGGTGGTTTACGTGATATGCAAATCATTCAATGGGTTGCAATTCGACATTTTGGCGGAGAGTTTTTAAAAAAAATTGCCCAGTTTGACTATTTAACGCCAGAAGAAGTGGCTGAATTTAAGACTTGCCGCAAATTTTTATGGCGCATGCGCTTTGCGCTTCACTGCGTGATCAACCGCTATGACAATCGTTTATTATTCGATCGTCAACTAAGTATCGCTAAAATGTTGGGCTATAGTGGTGAAGGCAATACACCGGTTGAAAATATGATGCATGATTATTATCGTGTTGCACATAATATTACCGAACTCAACCAAATGCTTTTACAACTATTTGATGAGTCATTATTAAAACGTTATTCATCACAAAAGACCTATGATATTGATCAACATTTTCAAATCAGAGGCAACCTAATTGATGTTAAACATAGCAGCGTGTTTACTGATAACCCGCTTATGATCCTCAATCTGTTTTATACAATTTTGCTTAACCCGCAAGTTACAGGATTATATTCAAATACGATTAGGCAACTTCGTTCTGCGCGGCGAAAGCTCACTTATTTACTTAGTGAAACGCCAGAAGCAAGAACATTGTTTATGAAAATCATCAAACATCCAGATGCAATTAAAAAAGCCATTTTGCCAATGCATCAATATGGTATTTTGGCGGTGTATATACCTGGTTGGCAACAAATCTCAGGCATGATGCAATTTGATCTGTTTCATGCTTATACGGTCGACGAACATACTATCCGCTTATTGCTAGAACTCGATCGTTTAAAAACCGAAGTGGGTAAAGAAAAACATCCTAATAGTTCAACAGTATTTGCCAAACTATCTAAACCTGAATTACTGGTAATAACGGGATTATTCCATGATATTGGCAAAGGTCGACATGGTGATCACTCGGAAATAGGCGCTAAATTAGTCGAATCTTTTTGTCAATTACATGAACTCGATGCGAAAGATACCGATTTGATTGTTTGGTTAGTTCGTTATCATTTATTGATGTCGGTAACTGCGCAAAGTCGAGATCTCCAAGATCCCGATGTCATTCGCGAATTTATTCAATTAGTAAAAAGCAAACGCCGTTTACAATATTTACTCTGTTTAACGGTTGCCGATGTTTGTGCCACCAATGAAACCTTATGGAATAGTTGGAAGCAGAGCTTAATGCGTGAGCTCTACTTAACCGCTAAACGATCATTTGATTCTGGCATTCATCAAATACCAGAACAACGAAGTATTGCTCGTCAACATAAACAGCAAGCACTAACTGAACTGCTGGCACAGAATTACGATGAGCAAACGATAAAAAACCTTTGGCAAGATTATCGCGTCGATTACTTTTTGCGCTATAGCGCTGAACAGATCGTTTGGCACGCTCAACTATTATTAAATCATGATTTGAGTCAAACATTAGTTTCGATTAATCCCAATCCATATCATGGTGGCAGCGAAATCATCATTTACTCATCTGATAGACCTTTTTTATTTGCCGCAGCATGTAATGCGTTAAGTATGTTAAATTTGAGTATTCATGATGCATTGATTATTACCAATAAAAATGGATTTGCATTAGATACCTTTATTGTGCTTGAACCTAATGGACAAATTGTGCCAGAAAATCGACACCAAGATATTATCCAAGCGCTGCATAAAGTACTACATCAATCGGTCTACAAAGGTGTGACAATAAAACCGGCTAAACAGCGACTACGTTCGTTTTCTGTACCAACACAAGTCAACTTTATTTCGTCATTTAACGAAAATCAAACTTATATGGAACTCATTGCGCTTGATAAACCAGGTTTACTTGCTTGCGTTGGTGAAGTGTTTGCAAAATTAGACTTATCACTAAGCAGTGCTAAAATAGCCACAATTGGCGAACATATTGAAGATCTGTTTATTCTAACCGATAAACACAATAAAGCCCTTGATGATAACACCTGTCAAAAACTAACCGAATCGATAGTTGAAACTATTGATTCAATAAATTAATCAACCAAAAAGTTAAAGTTAAAATTATGCAATTTTTCCTTATTTTGTTTCCTATTTTTTGTATTTTTATTGTTGGATTTATTGGTCAAAAGATTCTTAATTTTGATGTTGCTAATCTTTCAAAAATGTCGCTATATGTGTTATCGCCCTTTTTGGCATTTAAAACATTTTATACGCATACCTTAACCAGCGATTATTTAATCTATATTGCTTATCTCATTGGTCTCTGTTTTTCCTTAGTACTAATTGTCAGCATCTGGTCAATGATAATGAAGTATTCGGTCAAACAACGCTGTGCAATGATTTTAAGTTCGTGTTTTATGAACAATGGTAATTATGGTACACCTGTATTACTGGTTTTTTTTGGCACGATCGGTTTTGATCTAGGTGTCATAATGATGGTGTTACAACAATTTATTATGAGCACTGTTGGCATCTATTATGCAGCCAAAGGCAGCACTCATAGTGATATTGTCAGTCAAAAAGATGTTATTAACAAAGTAATTAAAATGCCGGTTGCCTATGGTGCCTTTGCGGGTATTCTTTTCCAACTGTGTCAAATACCATTATCAAAATCGATTATGACTTCGATTAGTATGATCGGAGATTCTTCCATTGTGATAATTATGATTATTTTGGGCATGCAATTGGCCAAAATCAAAATTAAACAACTTGATTATCCAAAACTTTCTTTTGCTTTAATAACTAGGATGGTGATATCACCGCTAGTCGCTTTTGCGATGGTCTATTTTATGCCTATTACCCCAATGGCAAAACAAATCCTTATTGTTCTAGCGGCAATGCCAAGTGCTGCCAATACCACATTAATGTCAGTTCAATTTGATACTAACCCAGCACTGGTATCAAGTGCTACTTTAGTCAGTACTTTATTGAGTTTAATTACATTACCAATCGTACTCTCTTTAGTTGGTGCTCCAATTCCTTTTTAAATAGAAGCGATGCATCAAAGAGTTTGAAAATCAGCTAGCTAAATCCTGATTAATCGTCAGGATTTAGTTTTGATAAAATTTAATCGTTACTCAGCCACTCTTGCTCAAATTGATTAACAAATTCAACTAAAATTTTATGCCGTTGTTCGGCGATCTGTTTAGCTGTGTCAGTATTCATCATCTCTTTGAGTAAAAATAACTTTTCATAGAAGTGATTTATTACTGTATTTGGCTGTTTATAATTGTCTTCATTAAGTTTCGTTCGCGGTGGAATGTTTGGATCGTGCATAATATTATGCTTATTACCACCATAATAAAAAGTACGGCCAATACCTATTGCGCCAATAGCATCAAGTCGGTCAGCATCTTGAACTATTTGTCCTTCCAACGATAACTCGTTTTTTTGTGAAAGATTTTTCCGATAAGACATATTTTCGATAATAGCAAAAATAGCATTAATCTCGTTAGTGGTTACCTTTAATAATTGCAGATAATCACGCAATTCAATTATTGCGTTATCAACATTCTCAACCACTTTCTCATCAATGACATCATGTAAGTAAGCGCTCATCAATACAATAAATGCATCTGCTTGTGGCTGATCATTAAGGATTTTTTCGGCTAATTTTACAACTCGTTCAATATGCGCTATATCATGACCGGAAAAATCATGCGAAAGCTTTTGTTGAACAAATAGTTTAATCGAATTAAGAATTAGTTGTTGTTGGGCAGTTATTCGGTTGGTCATTTTATTAGGCTTAATTAAAAATAGTAATGATAGATTATATTTGATCGAGATATTACGTATATTACCGCAGTTAAAATCTAATCGCTATTGATGGTTTTAGTTAATACTTTATCAATCAGACAGTTATTCTTGCATAAAACCACCAAAACCAATTTAAAATGAGTTAAAAATCATATTTAATATCATTATTGATGATTATTTAGACTTATTTATCAAAAAATTCCTTGCATTTAATGTTTTTTTTATATTTTTTTTAATTTCTTTCGATTGTTTTCACTAATTGCGAAAGGTAGAATGCTCTAATTACAATTTATTATCCATGCAAATAACTGGAGTTGATTAAGTGAAAATATCAGCACGCAAAGTTTTGCCTTGGCAACTTATAGAATGTTTCACTCGATATCGTCAATTTATCGCTCTACTATTTGGCCTCACTATTTTTTGTATCGCACTGGTAGTATGTTGGCATTTATTACAATCAATTAATCTTAGCGATTTACAATCAGCTCTGCATAAACTGCCTTACCATGCAATTTTACTAGCATGTTTATCGGCGATAGCGAGTTATATTATGTTGATGGGTTATGAATGGTCGGCTGCACGTTATGCAGGCGTTGATTTAAAACCATCGACAATAGCTACTGGTGCAATTTGTGCCTCCGCCATTGGTAATGCAGTCGGGTTATCCGCCCTATCCGGCGGTGCAATTCGTTGTCGGCTCTATTTTAAATATGGGTTAACCACCATAGATGTTGCTCGCATGTCGATTTTTGTTAGTCTTTCGTTAGGCCTTACATTACCCTTAATCGCCACAATTGCTGCATTAATACATATACAAAATACCATGCTAGCGCTACATATCTCGGTAATCACTATCGAGATAATCGCTAGTGCAGTATTGATCATTTATGTTGGTGTTTTGTTATTTTTACATACACACCGATTAGTAGAAAAACCCAATAAAGATACTTGGCTATATCAAATTTTCCATTGGCAGATCCGTCTACCTAACTGGCAATTAGCCGGTGGACAATTTTTAATTACCTTAATCGATGCCATTTTAGCCGGTGCTATTCTCTATTTTTTACTCCCGAATCAACCAAACTTTATTACCTTTATTATGATTTATATCTTGGCATTAGTTGCTGGGGTACTTAGTCATGTCCCAGGTGGAGTTGGCATATTTGAAGCGGTTATATTAGCGGCATTTTCATCACAAATAGATACTGCATCATTAACGGTTGCTTTGGTCATTTACCGTCTAATTTATATCATATTACCATTGATTCCTACCGGAATTTTACTGCTAATTAACGAAGGAAAAAACTTTTTAACCGCACCACAAGTTAAGGAAACCGATACTGGTATTGCAGCAATGATTATGGCCGCCGCGGTATTTTTTGCCGGAGTAGTCATGATGTTTTCAAGTGTTATTCCTGGCTTTAATCATGATTTTGTCAGTACTTTTTTTCCGAAAAAAATTGTCAATTTTGCTCATTTAACCGCAAGTTTAATCGGGGTTTTATGTCTACTAATGGCAGTAGGATTACGCCGCAGACTTTACTCTGCATGGGGAATATCGGTTATATTATTGATAGTAGGTAGTGTCTGCTCATTGTTAAGAGGTTTACACTGGATCGAAGCAACTACATTATTAGTAATAGCCATACTATTAATCAATTTTAGGCATGCTTTTTATCGTAAAAGCCGATTAAGTATTTTGCCTTTTTCACTAAAATCCTTTGTTATCAGTTTTGGTTTAATTGCCTTATTTGTTTGGCTAATCTTATTTATTTATCAAGATATTCCTTATAGCCATGATTTATGGTGGCAATTTGAATTAGATAGCCGAGTTCCCCGAGCATTACGAGCAGCATTAGGTAGTTTTATCTTATTAAGTGGCGTAATGTTATTTTGGTCATTTAAACCGGCATTACCTATCTTAACGATTCCTACTGAAGAGGAATTAAGTGAAGCCTATCAAATCATGCTTAACTCAAAACAACCTGAAGGCGGATTAGCGATGAGTGGTGATAAGTCACTGCTCTTCAATCAATCACATACTGCTTTCATTATGTATGCAAGACGAGGAAGAAGCATGGTTGCGCTATATGATCCTATTGGTAATGATAGCTCTGCTCGGGCTGATTTAATCTGGGCATTTAGAGATCTTTGTGATCAACACCATTTACGTCCGGTTTTTTATCAAGTTAAAGCAAACAATTTACCATTCTATATGGATATCGGTCTTCGTATTGTCAAACTTGGCGAAGAAGCCTTAGTTAATTTAAAAGAGTTTGATTTAAATTCTAAGGGATATAAAGATCTTCGATATACTTGGAACCGAGGGCAACGAGATGGGCTTAGTTTAAGATTTTATCCACCGGGTACTGCACCAATTGATGAATTGAAAGCAGTTTCTGATGCATGGTTAAAAAACAAACATACCAAAGAGAAAAAATTCTCATTAGGGGCTTTTTCTAAATCCTATTTAGATAATTTCACGATTGCCGCGGTTGAGTACCAAGGTCGCATTATTGCTTTTGTGAATTTATTAGAAACCAAGCAAAACTATAGTGCTAGTATTGATCTAATGCGAGTTTTACAAGATATTCCAAAATCGACTATGGAGTTTTTAATGGTTGGTTTAATTTTACATTATCAAGAAAAAGGTTATCAGTATTTTAGTTTGGGAATGGTACCCCTTGCCGGCATGCAAAGAAGACGTGGTGCACCAATGATCCAACGCTTAGGTGCATTAGTCTTTCGCCGAGGTGGCCGATTTTATAACTTCCAAGGCCTACGCCGGTTTAAAGAAAAATTTGCAACGCATTGGCAACCTCGTTATATGGCGGTTCCTGCCGGGCTTGACCCCTTGGTTGCTTTAATTGATACCACCATGTTAATTTCAAGTGGCAAAACAACATTAACTAACCAGAAGAACTAATCAAATGAAAAAAATCATACTTTATGTTTTATTATTCATTATTTTAGTATTCATTACATTTTGTATTGTTATAGGTTGGTACAGTTATAAAAACCAACGAACTGCTTCGGTTAATACTGTTACAATTAATCAAAACTTTACTATCTTATCTGCTAGCCCCAAACAGCCAGCAGAAGCTTCGGCAATAATTGTTGCGACACGAGATAATCACTTTACCGCTAATCAATTATTAACCTTATCTGAATCAATGGGTGCTAAATTGGTGCAATTTGAATTACAACCACAAGGAAGTTGTGCCGAACAACAAACACGCTTTGAACAAGCGAAGAAGATCTTAAATGAGGATAAATTTATTGTTGCCGGCATGCAAGAAGGCGCAGCTTTCGCTTATCGTTGGTTAAGCAAACAACAAGATGATGATGCTAAAGCTTTATCCATTGAGTTTACTTTAGATCATAAAGATTGTGACGCACCTTTACCGGCACAAGCCAGCCATGGCACATGGCAGGTTATTTGGAACAATCCACCTGATGAACAAGTTGCTATTTTCCCTCGCCAACAAAAACAGATTAAAGTAACCACGTCAATTGGTGAGTATCAAGCGTCACCAACTGAACTGTTAAGTTTACATTTATCCTCGATTTTATTTGGTGAGCATGAACCATTACCGGTGATTGAATTGCCAGCTAAAGGTAATCCACAACATCCGAATAGTGTTACTTTTTATTATTCTGGTGATGGTGGCTGGCGAGATTTAGATAAAGTTTCAGCAGAATATATGGCTTCACATGGTTATTCGGTGGTTGGGGTCGATGCGTTAAAACTTTTTTGGCAACATCGCTCGGTGGAACGTAGTGCTAAAGATCTGACTTATTTAATGCAAGAATACCGTGATAAATGGGGTGTGAATAAATTTGTACTAGCGGGTTATTCTTTTGGTGGTGACATTTTACCAGCACTATATAATCGCTTATCCAAAGCAGATCAACAAAGCGTTCAAGCATTGATCATGATTGCTTTTTCCAAAGATGCTAATTTTGAAATAGAAGTCAGTGGTTGGCTGGGGCAATCTGGCGATGAAATGAAAACAGCACCTGAGGTTGCGCAGATTCCGGAAAAGAAATTATTCTGTATCTATGGTGCAGAAGAGAAAGACGATAGCGGTTGCCTACAACCGGAGATGAAAGGCGAAGCATTTCAACTACCGGGTGGCCATCATTTTGATGAAAATTATCAGCACTTAGGGCAAATTATTATGCAAGCTATCGATAAACGTATGCAATAAATGTGGCAGTTTAGGTAATATTTTTTAATCAAAGCATTAATAAAAATTATAAAATATTAATGCTTTTTAAATTTGATTTTCCCTTCTGATAAGAATACGCCGCCAAGTGTAAATAAGGTACCTATTGCTGCAATCCAAGTAAAAGGTTCATCTAAAATTAATACTGCATTAATAATTGTCAAAATTGGCACTAAATAGATATAGATGCTAATTTTGACCGCACCCACTAATTTTACCGCATAGTTCCAAGAGGCAAAGCAGATAGCTGAAGCACCGACGCCTAAAAATAAGATATTTATTAAGTTTATTGGTTGTTCAAATCTCGAAAAATTCCATTCAAAATTAAATAAATACAGTGCCGGTAACATAAACATTAGACCGTAAAAAAAGAATCTTCGCGTCAACAAAATAATATTGTAACCATAGTTACTACTTTTTTTAGTTAAAATTGAATAACACGCCCAAAATAGGCAAGCAAACACCGCCAATAAATCACCAAGCGGATTAACCGATAATACAAACTGCCCATTGAAGCTAATTAAGGCTATACCTATCATGCCGAATAGACAGCCAATATAAAACACTTTCGCTGGTTTTTCAGCCTTAAGGAAGAAGATGGCCAATATAGCAGTAAAGACTGGAGCTAGTGTGGTGATCACACCAACATTTGATGCGGTAGTATAGGTTAAAGCAATATTTTCACAAAGAAAATAACAAGTGACACCACAAAATCCAGCGCCAAGAAACATCAACTCTTGTTTAATCCCTTGCCAAGCAAAAAAGCGAGGTGCTAACAACCAAAGCGTGGCATAGCCTAAGGTAAATCGGAAAAAGAGAATTTCAATCGGTTTAAAATCTGTCAGTAAAACTTTGGTGGCAATATAAGTGATTCCCCAAATAAACACTGTCATCAGTGCGATTAGGTGGCCTTTTGTCCTTGATGAAAATAACATAAAAATTCTCTCTGCTTACTTATTAGTATTTAAGCACCATCCATTACATTATTATTTAGTTACCAGACTAAATATACCAAATAAATTGAGAATAGATAAAAGGCTTGATAATAATAAAAATAACACTATTTATTAGAATAATGAAAATCGCTAGATATTAACTTGCTGTTAATAATTATTCAATATGTTTTCATATATCAATTATTTATGTAGATTATATAATTCTATAGCAGGACTAGTTAGCACTAATAAAAATTGTAGGCAAAAAAAATCCACTCAAAAATGAGTGGAGGGCAAAAAAATGAATTAACGTAATCTGAATATATAGACAGGCTAAATCACAAAAAGTTCCAACTAATTTCAAAAAAATTTAATATTTTTCTAAAAAATATTCTATTGAATTGATTTATATTAATAATTATTTTTAAAAATATTTAAAAAAATATAAATATTTCTCATTCTTCAGTACATAAAAACTAATTTGCTTTAAACTTAATTTCATTGCAAATTTAAATAAGCTAACGCTATACTGCGGTAAAAATAGTCTATATAGCGATATAGGAGTATTTATGAAAAAGAATGTTGTTTTATTTAGTAAAATTCCAGCTGATCAACAAGAAAGACTAGCGAAAGCTTTCAATCTAACACTATTTGAAGGTGATCCTAAAACCGATATTAGTGGATTTATCCAAACATTAGCCAATGCTGACGGTATGATTGGATCTAATATTCCAACTCGGATTGATGATAATTTTTTACAACAAACCCCTAAATTAAAAGCGGCGGCGACAATTTCAGTCGGTTTTGACAATTATGATTTGCTTGCTTTGAAAAAACATGGCGTCCGATTAATGAATACTCCGAAAGTTCTCACTGAAAGTACCGCTGATCTCATTTTTACCCTACTCATGGCTACCGCTCGTCGAACCGTTGAATTATCTAATCTTATTCATCATGGTGGCTGGAATAAAAGCATCACACCTGAATACTTTGGTACAGATATTTATGGTAAAACCATTGGTATTTTAGGCATGGGTCGCATTGGTCAAGCCATAGCTAAACGAGCACATTGTGGTTTTGATATGAACATCATATATTATAATCGTTCAGCCAATACCTATGTTGAACAAGCCTATCATGCTAAACGTCTTGAACTAGATGATGTCCTTAAACAAGCTGACTTTGTTGTTATCATTTTACCGCTAACCGATCAAACGAGACAACTTATTACTAGACAAAAATTAGCGTTAATGAAATCATCAGCTATCCTTATTAATGGCGCTCGCGGTGCGATAATTGATGAACAAGCACTCTATGAAGCATTAAAAAATAAAACCATTAAGGCAGCTGGTTTAGACGTTTTTGAAGTTGAACCATTAGCCAAAGATTCGCCATTATTAAAACTTGATAATGTTTTATTATCACCACATGTAGGTTCAGCCACCACTGAAACTCGATATGCCATGGCCAAATGTGCTGTTGATAATATTATTGCCGCATTAAAACCGGAACAACCAACTGAAAATTGGGTTAATCCAGAAGTCGGGTAACTTGTATTACCACTTGAATTCACCTATAATGCCCCAATATTTTCTATAAATACCAACCACAATTGGGGCTGATTCTGGATTCGACGGGATTTGCGAAACCCAAGGTGCATGCCGAGGTGCGGTAGGCCTCGTAAATAAACCGCAAAAAAATAGTCGCAAACGACGAAAACTACGCACTAGCAGCTTAATAACCTGTATAGAGCCTTCTCTCCCTAGCCTCCGCTCGTAGGACGGGGATCAAGAGGAGTCAAACCTAAACGAGATCGTGTGGAAGCCTTGCTTGGGGCGGAAGCATTAAATTTAATCAAGCTAGTTTATCAGTGGCGTGTTTGTCCGCAGCGGGTAAGCGAAATTCAAAGACAAACTACGCATGTAGTACCAAGGATGTAGAGATTTCGGACGCGGGTTCAACTCCCGCCAGCTCCACCAACAAAAAACAAAAATAAAATCAAACAATTAAAATTTAAAATGCAATTTACATATATAAATTGACTACACCCAAACTATATTAGCCCCCAGAAATTCACATAATTTATGCATGCCGTTATTTTCATTCGAACTAAAACGTAGAATTTTAAACTAATAATTTACTATTTAATAACTTCCTTTTAAATCCTTTAAAACATATCAAACCAAAAATAACACTAGTCTGTATTTGAAAATATATATTTCCAAGTACAAAATAAATTGCATCTATAATATTACTTTCCATCTAACTTAAGTTTTAAGGCTGTTGCAAATTTTGCAGAAATTCCCATTTAGGTTTAATATCAGTTTGATATTAATAATAAAAACATATCAATCTATTATTACTTAAATCTAAGTTATCTATAATATAAAAAAGGATATTTATGAGACGCAAAGATAGAGAAATAACTAATCTTGATGAAGTGATCGATATTTTAGAGCATACTGATGTTATTCGTTTAGCCATGAATAATGGTGATTATCCCTATATTGTTCCTGTCAATTTTGGTTATGAATTAACATCTAACAATCAACTTATTTTTTATATTCATGGCGCTAAAGTGGGAACTAAAGTTGAACTACTCAGACAAAATCCTTTAGTTAGCTTTGAGCTAGATACAGGGCATCAATTAATCACTAATGAAAAAGCCTGCAAATATTCCTTCGATTATGCCAGTGTTATTGGCAATGGGCATGCAACCTTTATTGAAGAACCCACCGCAAAAATAGCGGCGTTACAAATAATAATGAATAAATTTGCACCAAACAAAACTTTTACTATTACCGAAGGTGATGTTAAACCGGTTGTCGTCATAAAAATTACTGTACACGCTTATACAGCAAAAAAACATTAAATTATGATGACTATATTATTATGGTAGAAATAATAAAGAAAACTTAAAATAATGATATTGATACACGAGTTTTTAAACATTTAGTTATTAACTATCAGTAATAAGAAAATAACACAAAATAGGTTAAAAGCTCGTGGTTTATTTAGGGTATATGTTGAATATACAATAGTAGATAGCTAGTTATAAATACTCAATTCTATAGGTCACTTTTCATTTAGATATATAAACAATTTTAATAAAATAGAAATCCAGTATTTACAAGTTTTTTAATACTTTTGTTAAGATTTCGCTGGCTGAATACAGATCTAGCCACTCTCACGAATTAAATAATTCTCGGATAAAGCTTAACTCTGGATTTACCTCTATCACTTTATCAACCATTTTGTTATACCACATTGGTTTTTGCCATGTTGCAAAGTTCGGCAAATGGTCAATTGCCATTGGTGTCTTTAACAAAGGGTGATCGATTTCTGGGGTGGAAAGACCATGACGAGCTCGGAAATTTTTGACTGCCTGATATTCAAATGGCCAAAGAAATAACATGATATCATCAATTTCATAACCAGTTGCTGGCTGCTTTTCGTCATTATCAAGAAACAGTGATATCCATTCTAAATGATTATCACAAAGCTTGATTAACCAATCAGTCAACTCATTTTCATCGGTGCTGTACAGCGCTTCCTGACAAAAACGATGATAAAATAGGTCAATTGGGATATTTGCCCCATCCCAATCAATGCTTTGTTTACGCTCACTTGCCATCATTTCAATCGCTAATACCCCTAAGCGCTGTGGTCTCGGTGGTACAACATTACCTCTACCATCCCCACCCCAAGATAAACTTCGGCTCATATTACCATTAAGAATACTTTCAACAATCTTAGGGTAGCAAGGCACAATTAACTCAAATCGATTACAGGCAAACATCATTAGTAAGACTTGACCTTGACGTGATAGATCATTTTGAAAACAGTCTTGATGTCGATAGATATTATAATAATCAAGTAACAAATATAATGCTGATGAAGCAATATAACCACATAAATAAGGATTCCTTTGTTGTTTAGAGGTTAGATAAAGGATAGAATAAAAAAATTTCACATGAAACATATCAGTTGATGTATAACTTAGAATTTTTTCTTTATCTTCTTTATAATTATTCTCTAATTCAGATTCAATCATATCAATTTCAGCTTTTTGATATTCATTCATATCTTTTTTCAAAAAAACGTATTTATTATAATACTTATTAATTTCATTAATAGATGCCATATTCGCTGTTCTCCATGATTTACTAAATGAAATCCAATTATTTTTTATTACATTTGGCATTTGATATTATGTTAGAAGTAGCAATAAAAAACGCTTTGAAGCCACTCTCACGAATTAAATAATTCTCGGATAAAGCTTAACTCTGGATTTACCTCTACCACTTTATCAACCATTTTGTTATACCACATTGGTTTTTGCCATGTTGCAAAATTAGGTAAATGGTCAATTGCCATTGGAGTCTTTAACAGAGGGTGATCGATTTCTGGGGTGGAAAGACCATGACGAGCTCGGAAATTTTTGACTGCCTGATATTCAAATGGCCAAAGAAATAACATGATATCATCAATTTCATAACCAGTTGCTGGCTGCTTTTCATCATTATCAAGAAATAGTGATACCCATTCTAAATGATTATCACAAAGCCTTTCTAACCAGTATATCAATTCATTTTCATTAGTGCTGTATAGTGCTTCCTGACAAAAACGATAATAAAATAGGTCAATAGGAATATTTGCATTATTCCAATCAATGGTTTGTTTACGCTCACTTGCCATCATTTCAATCGCTAATACTCCTAAGCGCTGTGGTTTTGGTGGTACAACATTACCTCTACCATCCCCCCCCCAAGGTAAACTTCGGCTCATATTACCATTAAGAATACTTTCAACAATCTTAGGGTAGCAAGGTTCAATTAACTCAAATCGATTACAGGCAAACATCATTAATAAGATTTGACCTTGACGTGATAGATCATTTTGAAAACAGTCTTGAATCGAATAAATATTATAATAATCAAGTAACAAATGTAATGCTGATGAAGCAATATAACCACATAAATAAGGATTCCTTTGTTGTTTAGAGGTTAGATAAAGGATAGAATAAAAAAATTTCACATGAGACATATCAGTTGATGTATAACTTAGAATATCTTCTTTATCTTCTTTATAAATATCCTCTAATCCAGATTCAATCATATCAATTTCAGCTTTTTGATAATCATTCAGATCTTTTTTCAAAAAAACGTATTTATTATAATACTTATTAATTTCATTAATAGATGCCATATTCGTTGTTCTCCATAATTTACTAAATAAAATCCAATTATTTTTTATTACATTTGCATTTAATATTGTGTTAAAAGTAGTAATAAAAACGCTTTGAGGCCACTCTCACGAATTAAATAATTCTCGGATAAAGCTTAACTCTGGATTTACCTCTATCACTTTATCAACCATTTTGTTATACCACATTGGTTTTTGCCATGTTGCAAAATAAGGGAAATGGTCAATTGCCATTGGTGTCTTTAACAGAGGGTGATCGATTTCTGGGGTAGATAAACCATGACGAGCTCGAAAATTTTTCACGGCCTGATATTCAAATGGCCAAAGAAATAACATGATATCATCAATTTCATAACCAGTTGCTGGCTGCTTTTCATCATTATCAAGAAATAGTGATATCCATTCTAAATGATTATCACAAAGCTTTGTTAACCAGTATATCAATTCATTTTCATTAGTGCTGTACAGTGCTTCCTGACAAAAACGATGATAAAATGGGTCGACAGGAATATTTGCATTATCCCAATCAATGGTTTGTTTACGCTCACTTGCCATCATTTCAATCGCTAATACTCCTAAGCGCTGTGGTTTTGGTGGTACAATATTACCCCTACCATCGCCACCCCAAGATAAACTTCGGCTCATATTACCGTTGAGAATACTTTCAACAATTTTGGGGTAGCAAGGCTCAATTAACTCAAATCGATTACAAGCAAACATCATTAGTAAGATTTGTCCCTGACTTGATAGATTTTTGAGAAAACGATTTTGAATTGCATAGATATTATAGTAATCAAGTAACAAACTTAATGCAGATGTAACAATATAACCATATAAATAAGGGATCTTTTCTTTTTTGTTATTAAAATAAAATATAGTGTAATAATACATCGTTTGAAGAAATTCAATTGAT
The DNA here is from genome assembly GCF_016101635.1 of Gilliamella sp. M0320. Taxonomy (NCBI): domain Bacteria; kingdom Pseudomonadati; phylum Pseudomonadota; class Gammaproteobacteria; order Orbales; family Orbaceae; genus Gilliamella; species Gilliamella sp. M0320. The sequence goes on along the minus strand of NZ_JACFQD010000003.1, from coordinate 140,095 downwards.
ATATCAGCTAAAATATCATCTTTATTTCTTAAATAAATATCCTCTAATTTAGTTTCAATACTATCTATTGTATTTTTTTCAGCAATACTAAGATCTTTTTTCAGTATAATGTATTTATTATAATACTTATTAATCTCATTAATAGAGGCCATATTCGCTGTTCTCCATGATTTACTAAATAAAATCCAATTTTTCCATTAAGTTTGGCATTTCATGTATGTAAAAACTAGCACCGTTTTAAATATAACTATGTAGCTATTACTTTTATAAGCAATAATTTATTTGTGAATTTATAACTATCAATAATGATTATATGATTTCTTATAACTATTAAAGTTAACATTGAATTGACAGCACTAGCTAATATAAATTATATATTACGTGTATATTAATCATTATCACAAAGAGTTATTAAACATTATGTCATTAAATCTCAGGAAGACAATATTTAATCAACTTAAACAGCAACCACAAAAACAGTTTACCGCTAAACAATTGGCTCAGTTGATATTTATACATAATCCGCAAGCCTGTGCTGAAAAAAACAGGCTAGTGAGCGTTTAATGACTGATGATGATGTTATTGCCCAAATTGCAGCTGAAATTGGTGCTCAGCGACCACTTTTACAAAAAAACATCCAGAAATAAAAACCACAGAGGGTCGTCCTAAAAAGTATTACTTTTCGCAAAAATCGGATGAAGCAGAAGTACTAGACGCTGAGTATTTATCTACAAAGAAACTGCCCACACAAGCCCAAACAGAGAAGAATGGTCATAGTGAACACACTCTCTATCCATTATTAAGTAAATATCTTTATGATGAACTTAATGTGTACTCTAAACGTATTGATGAAAAAACCTCATCAAATAGAATGGGTAAAAATGGCAATATATGGCTACATCCTGATATTGTTGGCTTAGAAGATCTCAGCTCCGATTGGGATAGCTTAGTCAAAGATTGCGTTAAACTTTATGCCGATCAGCAAAGTAAACTATGGTCATTTGAAGTTAAAATATTACTTAATATGTCAAATGTTAGAGAATCATTTTTCAAGCTGTATCTAATTCTTCATGGGCTAATTTTGGTTATTTGGTCGCTTCACAAATTACGGGTAGTGATACATTAAAAGAACTCAGAGTATTGTGCGCAGCACATGGTATTGGCGTTATTAAATTAGAGGTAGATAATCCATCATAATCCATCAGAAAGTCAAATTCTAATTCCTGCTCAAGAAAAAACTATTATTGATTGGGACTCTTGCAGTCGTCTTGCTAGAGAAAATAAAGATTTTAATAACTATATTAAGTTAGTTAAGCAGTTTTATCAAACTGGTGAAATAAAAGTTTTGGTTGGGATTATACTAATACTTAAATAAAAAAATCACTAAAAAGAGACACTAAAAAGTTATCCTCATTGTGATTAGCTATCGTTAATTAATATTTTTTTAATCAGTATAACAATCGAATTTGGCTTTATAATAAACATCAATAAAGCCAATCAAAATTCATTTATTAATCAACAATAATTCGACCATTTAATGGCTGTACTGGGCGGTTGTTGTTGTGATGCATGATTGAGTGGAATTTTTCAATTTGTTGTTCTGAGACTGTTACAGGTTGTTCTAACACAATCCATCTTACACCTTCAGTACACGGTGGTGTTGTTAATGATCCACTAAAGCGATAATAATCGAGTGTTTTAGGAAATAATGTACTGATATCAACAGTTTTGTCTAAAGTTGCTTTGTTATCCACTTCCGTAGGCATTTGCTGCCAAGCCTTCGCAATTTCAGAATTCGCTTCGCCACTATTAAACATTAAGGCGACAACGGTAAGCTCACCAGTTTTATTTTTGTAAACAAAGTGGGCTTCCATTGGATAACTTTTACCTTTAATGGTATTTTCACTTGGGCTGTGAAAATGGAATTGTTGTAACGTAAAGGTTTGCTCATCTAATATTAACTGATTATCACCAGTAACGTTAACCTGAATAGTATGTCCGTTATTAATAATTTCTTGTTTACTTGGTTTGAATGAGAACTTTAAGTTTTCATGCTCTGTCTTTAATGCATGATCGATATTGATCGGTGACTGATTTTTACCATTCTCACAGATAGAATACTCTGCTGATAATTTACCCCAGTTTTCTGGTTTTTCTTGACCTTCATATCCCCAATGAGATGAATGTCCTATAGCGGCACAAGATAAGCTAGTTGCCATTAATACTGCAATTACTACGTTATGTTTCATGTTGATTTCACACTTTGGTATTAATTGGAGGGAGGCTGAATTATACTCTGCAAGAATAAGGCTTTCCAGCTAAAACACGCCTTATAAAAAATAATTATATATCGCTGTTCAAACATGGCTAAACGGCGAATTAATAATGTTTATGCAGATAAAAGTGATCTTGAAGTATCTATTGAAAAGTAGATATAAAAAAACCTGCTATATAAGCAGGTTCTTAAAAACTGAAATTGGCTCCTCCAACAGGACTTGAACCTGTGACATACGGATTAACAGTCCGCCGTTCTACCGACTGAACTATGGAGGAACACTTAACGGACAAGATATTAACCATCTATGACGATTCTGTCAATCTCTAAAACACTAATTAGGTTTAACTGCTCAGCTTGTAAGCAAATCGAGGGAAAACTATGCTAAAATAGCGAGAAAATAGCATAACCAGTAGAGTAAAATTAATGAAAAAAAATATTTGTGTGTTTTGTGGTGCGAGTGAAGGTAATCGTCCAGAATATCGTATGGCAGCAGAGCAATTAGGTATGACCATTGCCAAACAAAATAGACGATTAATCTATGGTGGTGGCAATAAAGGACTAATGGGTGTTATTGCTAATGCCGTTCTCACTTATGGCGGTGAAGTTATTGGCATTATTCCTGAGAGGTTAGTTAAAGCTGAAACTGCACACCATGGTATTACGCGTTTGGAAGTTGTTGAAAATATGCATCAACGGAAAGCAAGATTAACTGAGCTCGCTGATGGTTTTATTGCTATGCCTGGAGGTACGGGAACATTAGAAGAACTGTTTGAGGTATGGACAGGTATGCAAATTGGTTATCATGAAAAACCAGTTGCCTTATTAAATAGTCAATTTTGGCAACCTATGCTCAATTTTTTAGAACACGCAGTACAAGAAGGCTTTATCCGAGACAGTTTTTATCGAACATTGATCGTAGCAGATGTTGCTGATGAAATGTTAGAGAGAATGGATAATTTTATCCCAAAAGATTTACAGCGTTGGGTAAAAAAATAGATTAAGACAAAAATAAAAAAGACGCCATCAAATGATGGCGTTTTTAGTTGCATAATGTATTATGCGCTAACTAATTCAGAAGTTTGTGCTTCAGGTTTTTTAATCAATGCGTAAGCGACACCCGCAATAACCGAACCAACAACAATTGATAGTAAATAACCACCAACTGGTTCAACCACACCAGGGATTGCTAAAGCGAATAAACCACCATGTGGAGTCTGTAATATAGAACCAAATGCCATTGCCATACCACCAGTGATTGCCCCACCAATAATACAACAAGGGATAACTCGTAATGGATCACGTGCAGCGAAAGGGATTGCCCCTTCAGAGATAAAGCATAAACCTAATGCTAATGAAGCTTTACCGCTCTCTTGTTCTGCTTTAGCAAATTTTTTGCGCGCAATTAAGGTTGCTAACCCCATTGCTAACGGTGGAACCATGCCACCAGCCATAACAGCAGCCATTGGTGCATAAATATGTTCAGAAATTAAAGTAGTACCAAATGCATAAGCAACTTTATTAATTGGTCCCCCCATATCCGTACACATCATACCACCTAATAAAGTACCTAAAATAATCGCATTCCCAGTACCCATAGATTTCAACCATCCAGTTAATGCAGTCATTAACCATGCGATAGGTGTACCAACAATAAACTGCATAACTAAGCCTGTAGCTAATGTAGCAAGTAATGGTACAATAAGAATTGGTTTTAATGCTTCAAGTGTTTTTGGTAATGGTAAATACTTAATGATTAACATTGCTAAGTAACCGGCAAAATAACCAATGATTATACCACCTAAAAAGCCCGCACCGGTTGAAACAGCTAGTAAACCACCAACAAGGCCAGGAGCAAGCCCAGGTCTATCGGCAATTGAGTAAGCGATATAACCAGCAAGTAATGGCACCATTAGAGAGAATGCTAAACCACCAATTTGCGCTAAATGAGGTTCACCGACCAACGTTTTAACCAACACTCCCTGATCGTTTAAAACATCTTTAAACTCACCAAAAGCAAATGATAGGGCGATGATCAAACCACCAGCAACCACCATTGGTAACATATAAGACACACCAGTTAATAGATGCTGATAGACACCTTTCTTCTCGTTACTTGATTTTGTTGTTGAAGCAGAACTAGTTGGTTGATAAATTGTAGCTTCTTCAAAAGCTCTATCTAATTCTTGTGCAGTTTTTTTAAGAGCTGGACCGGTTTTAGTTCGGTACATCTTTTTACCTGCAAACTTACTTAAATCAACATCTATATCACATGCTACTATCACTAGATCAGCTGAAGCCACCTCTTCTGGAGTTAATTCATTACCAACACCAACCGAACCGCGAGTTTCAACTTTACACCACCAGCCACGTTTTTTCGCTTCTTCTTCAATCGCCTCAGCAGCCATAAATGTATGAGCAACACCAGTTGGACAAGCTGTTACCGCAACAATACGTTTTTGTCCGTTGTTTGAAGTCGCAACAGCTGCAGAATTAGCAGATTGTTGATAAACAGTTGCTTTACTTTGTGCTTCATTCAAGATTTTTTTAGGATCAGCAAAAATTTCATTGAGATCATTTACCACATAAACTTTTTTACCAATCACTGATTTATCGCTGATATTACCATCACCAACCGAAATAATCGTATCAGCTGATGCCGCATTATCAACAACTTTGAAATTTAATGAATTAGCGGCTAACACTAATTCCGCTTTAGCTAAACGGCCATTAACTGGGCCTGAATTGCTACCTTCTACAATATATATATTCATGAATACTCCTATCCCGCAATTATTTCAATTTTTTCCGACATGTTGGTAACCGCTTGACGGTCTGATACCCCAACACCGGCTTGTTCAACTGATAAAGCGGCAACACTTGATGCAAATACTAAGGTGTCTTTAATTGATTGGTTAGTTAGTAAACCATACATTAAACCACCGACCATTGAATCACCAGCACCAACCGTGCTAACCACCTTACATTTAGGCGGTTTGGCTAACCATGCTTCATGTTTAGTAACCCATAAAGCACCTTTACTTCCTAGTGAAATTACTACGTTTTCTACGCCACCATCGATAAGCTCCATAGCAGCAGTTTTGATTTCTGATAATGTAGTTAGTTTTCTACCAACCCACATTTCGAGTTCTTTATCATTTGGCTTAATTAACCACGGATTAGCTTTCAACCCAGCAACTAAAGCATCACGGCTACTGTCAAACACAACTTTAGGACAAATTGCTTTTACTTGTTTCATCCACTCAGTGAACTTTTCAAGAGATACGCCTGCAGGTAAACTGCCACTAATGGCAACCATATCAATCTCTTTCAACCATTCCAATGAATTAGTCACAAATGTTTGCCAATCTTGCTCGCTAATAGTAAAACCAGAAAAATTAAGATCTGTAACTTCACTGTTTTCTTCGGTTAATTTAACATTAATACGAGTACGACCTTCGACTGTTTGGAATTTATCAGTAACATTTAATGATTCAAACAGTAAATTAAAACCATCACGATTCTCTTTCCCTAAAAAACCACCAACGGTTAATTTAATACCTAAGTCAGATAAAATTTTAGCAACATTGATACCTTTACCTGCTGGCAGTAAAGCATTAGTTTGCACTAAATTAACATCACCTAACTCAACTTTAGGACAAAAACCTAATAGATCATAAGCAGGATTTAAAGTGATAGTTGCAACACGATAAGTCATGATTAAGCACCCTCACCTAAGCCGCTTTCAATAGCTTTACCGATTGCATCTAATACTTTTTCGGCATCATCACCGACTGCTGTGAATTGTAAACGACTGCCTTTTTTTGCACCTAATGCAACAATCTTCATTAAACTGGTTGCACTAACTGGTTCATTTTTACCATCGAGATTAGCAACAGTCACTTTACTATTGAACTCTTTTACTAATTTAACTAGCACCGATGCAGGGCGAGTATGCAATCCATTTTCATTAGGAATGACAAATTCTCTGCTTAGCTCACCATTAGATTCACCACTTTCTGATAAAGCACTTGACGTTGTAGATTGAGTTTCTGCTTGTTGTGATGAAACTGACTGCGAACCTGATAATAAAATATTGCTAAAATCATCGCTATTTGCAGTGATTAGTAAGTTTAATTTTTGATTGTAAGCTAAGGTAGCAATGTTATTTACAATAGCTGTAACATTATCATCAACCGCTGCAATGGTAATCAGAAGTTTAACTGGCTTACCGTCTTGGTTTAGCTCACTTGCTGTACGACTAATCGCAATTGCATTTTTTAAATTACCTTCACGGCTGTCATTTAACCATACGCCGTCACCCAAATAATTCGGTTTATTATCAAGGACGTTAGTAATAAAGCTAGCATTAACAGCATTTTGTTGTTTTAATCGTGATGCATTTAAAGCTTGTAAAGTAGCTAAACTGTCAGCTTGAATATTTAATAATAATGAAGATTCATTAATAACAAATTGACTATCTTCTAAACTCTCTTTGCCAGTTAAAATAGCGAGAGCTTCATCGGCTGATTGAATATTCTTAATTCTTTCTTCAACACCATCAGCACCAAGTACGTGAGTTAATTGACGAAGTAATTCTAAGTGTTCATCTGAACTTGCCGCAATACCGATGGCAAGATAGGCTTTTTCACCATCATCACCCCATTCTACACCTTCTGGGAAACAGAAAACTTGTACACCGGTTTTTTTAACTAGATGACGAGTTTTAGGCGTACCATGAGGTATAGCAATACCAATACCTAAATAAGTTGCTGCTTGACCTTCACGTTCAAGCATACCATCAACATATCCTTCTCCGACAAAACCAGCACTAGTTAATGCAGCTGCAATTTTCTTAATTGCTTCAGTTTTATTGGTTGCTTGTTCATTTAAATGAATATCTTCTTTAACTAAATGAAACATAAAATAAATACCTCTGGGTTATAATGTTGGGTCAACTAAAAACAACTCAGCAATCCCACAATCGTTCGTTATTGAATAATATTGAATCGTTTCAGCAATAATGAATATAAACTTGTTAATAATCAAGTAAATTATATCTATTAATTCCTAAAGTGTGATCTAGATCGTTTTTTTAAGAAAATAGCTGTCGTTATGACGGCTTAAATTGATTTTTTAGCAATACTTTTTCGACTCAGGCTACCTCGATAAATTAAGCGTCGAGGAATAACTGTGGTTCCTGGCTGATAGCTTTTATTATGTAAACTATCAAATAATAGTTTAATGGTTATTTCTGATATCGCTTTATGATCTTGTGATAACGCAATTATTTTACAAGGTAAGAAATTAAGTAACTCATTATCACCAAAAGTTGCAATAGTTAGATTTTCTGGCAGATGATCAAACTTTTTCAAAATTGCATCAATTGTGCCTTGTAATAAAGAAAAAGAAGTAGAAAAGATACCATCTGGTAAATCATTATATTCTAACCATTGACTAAAGGTAGCCTCAGCGTCACGACGACTATAATTATTTGCACATAAAAAATCAACTTTATTGTTACTATTTGATGCAATTTCCTTAAAGCCTTCCATACGCTGCTGGCTAACGGATAGATTGGGTAAGGCACCAATATAAACTACTGTACCATTAACTAACTGATCAAATGCTTTGGCTAGCATTTCTGAATCTTCTTTATCTGCACCAACAACATTCCTAAACTCTGATACAGATAATATTCTATCTAATGCGAACAAAGGGATATCACTATTTTGCCAACCATCATAAAAGGCATAATCTGGTTCGGCAACAAATGACGAAGATATCACCAACGCATCAACTCGTCGCTGTTTTAAATGCAGAACACACTCTTTTTCAATTTTCGGATCATCTTCAGAACAAGAGAGTAATAATTGATAACCTTCTTTTTTTACTAATTGCTCTAAATAGCTAGCAATTCGATTATAACTGATATTTTCGAAATCAGGAATAATGATACCAATAGTGCGAGTTTTACCTGCTCTTAAACCTGCAGCTACTGCGTTGGGTTGATAATTGTACTCATTTACCACCGCCATCACTTTTGCAATGGTTTTATCACTAACCCGATATTGTTTGGCTTTACCGTTAACCACATAACTCGCTGTGGTTCTTGATACACCAGCTAACAATGCAATCTGCTCTAATTTCATGACTTAATCTCAAAAAAAAACTACTTGTTATTTAACCTGAACATAAATTAAATGTAAACAAAAGTTATATTATTTATAAATAAATTAAATAATTAAACGTTAGAAATAAAAAAGGATTTAGTTATTTTCTAAATCCTTGTTGTTAAAAAATTTAGATACTAATAATAAATAGCAATATTTTGATTATGAATATTTTCTATTTTGACTGGTGTATCAAAAATTTCCTCTAATATCTTTGAATCCATAATTTGTTTAGGACTGCCTTGATAAACCAGTTGGCCATCTTTCATCGCTAAAATATAATCGGAATAGACTGAAGCAAAGTTAATATCATGAATAACAATCACAATGGTTTTACCCAGTTCATTGGCAGCTCGTCTTAGCTGTTTCATCATAGCAACCGCATGTTTCATATCAAGATTGTTTAATGGTTCATCTAGCAATACATATTCAGTATCCTGACAAAGTACCATTGCCACATAAGCTCGCTGCCGTTGCCCACCTGAGAGTTCATCTAAAAATCTATCTTTATATTCAGTTAGATTTAAAAATTCTAGCGCACGATTAATATAGACTAAATCATCTTTATTTAATCGCCCTTTTGAATAAGGATAACGGCCAAATCCAACCAACTCAAAAACGGTCAATCGACTGGTAAAACGGTTCTCTTGTCTTAACACAGATAAATAGGTTGCAAGTTTATCACTAGGCGTATTAACCACATCCATATTATGAATTTTTACTTGTCCCTCATCGGCAAGTAATAGACGGCTAATAATTGATAATAAGGTTGATTTACCAGCACCATTTGGACCAATGATCGCCGTAATACCACCTTGAGGTATGGTTGCTTTCACATTTTTTAATACAGGTATGGTTTGATACTTTTTACTAATATTATCAATTTCTATCACATCGGAACCTTTTTCAATAATAAGAAGATAAACAATGAACCACCAATAAACTCAATTACTATCGATAATGCGCCCACCATATTTAGGACCCGCTCTAAAAACATCTGTCCACCAACAAGAAAAATCACGCCTAATAAAAACGCAGTTGGTAATAAAAAACGATGCTGGCTAGAGCCACTAATACTATAAGCTAAATTAGCAATAAGTAGACCTAGGAATGTTAATGGCCCAACTAACGCGGTTGATATTGAGACTAATACCGAAACGAGTAATAGAATGATAGTGACACTTTTCTGATAATCGACCCCAAGATTAATAGCATTATCACGTCCTAATGCTAATACATCAAATCGAAAGCGCATTCGCCATAAAAACAGACCAATAATTGAGGCAATGATTAATGAAAACACGATTAAGACAGGCTCGGCTCGGGTAAATGTGGCAAAAATACGGCTTTGCAAAACAGCGAATTCCGTTGGCGTCATTAATCGTTGTAATAAATTGGAGAAACTACGAAATAGTGTACCTAAAATAATACCAATTAATAAAACCAAATGAAGATTTTGTTTAAGTTTGGTAAATAATCCTCGATACAAAAATAGAGAAAATAAAATTAATAATAATGATTCGAAAATAAATTTACCCACAATACCAATATAAGGAATACCTTGCGCATCAATAAAAAATATTACTACTGTTTGAATCAATACAAACAAAGATTCAAATCCCATTATTGAAGGTGTTAAAATTCGATTATTAGTAACAGTTTGAAAAAGCAAAGTCGACGTTGCAGCAGAAAAAGCCACTAAAATCATCGTTAAAACAATCCAAGTACGATGAGTCAATATATAACTAATATTGCCTTTTAAATTGAATGTCATGAAAAAAATGACACAAAATAGCGCAATACCCAGTAATATCAGTACAGTATTTCGACTTGAAATAAAGCGTTTTTGATTAACCAGCATGACGTTTTTTACTCAACAATACTAAAAATATCACAGCACCAACTACACCAAGGATTACACTAACTGGAATTTCGAAGGGATAGCGAATAACTCGTCCAATAATATCACAGAGTAAAACCAGACCACTACCTAGCAGACAAATCCACGGAATAGTTTTACGAACATTATCGCCAAACAATAAACTCACAATATTAGGAACGATTAAGCCCAAAAACGGCAGTACCCCCACCACCACCACAACAATCCCACCAATAAGTGCAATGACAATCAGACCTGTTAACATTACTTTATTATAATTAAGTCCGACATTGACGGAAAAGTCCCGTCCTAATCCAGCGACAGTAAAACGATCGGCGCTCCAACAGGCAAGTAAGGTAATAGCACCAACTAACCACAATAGTTCATAGCGACCTTGCAAAATGCCAGAAAAATCACCTGATTCCCAACCACCTAGTGATTGTAATAAATCAAAATACATGGCAAAAAAAGTACAAATTGCACTGATTACTGCACCAAGCATAATCCCAATAAGTGGAACCATTAAGGCAGATTTAAAGATGATTTTACGTGAGATAAACATAAACAACATCGTGCCAGCCATTGCAAATAAACTTGCCACCATCATTTTCGTCATTACAGTTGCACCAGGAGCAAATACCATCATGACTAATAGCCCAAGACTTGCAGACTGGGTTGTCCCCACTAATGAAGGTTCAACAAACCGATTTTGCGTAAGTAATTGCATAATTAAGCCTGCAACACTCATAGCACTACCAGCTAATAGTAATGCTACCGTTCTAGGAACACGACTAACAAAAAAGATTTGTCGCATATTACTGTCAGACCAAAGATCGGCCAACGTCACATGCCCAGCACCAATAAACAGACTTAATGCAGCCATTGCTATTAAAAGAGCAATGCCTGCAATAAAATAAACCGTTTTTGTCATAACTTATGATTAGTTGGCTGATGTTTTTTGTAAAACATCACTTATTTGGTCGATTAATTGACTATAAGTTTGAATACCACCAGAGATATACATTGAAGTTGAATCTAAATAAACAATATGATTTTGTTGCCATGCATCAGTTTTTTGGATTAATTCGTTATTTAGAACTTGTTGTGCTGATTGAGCTTCTTTATTACCAATTGCATTGTCTCTATCTAACACAAATAACCATTGTGGATTAACACTTAACACAAATTCAGAAGTCACTGCATTACCATGACGTCCAGCTTCTTGGAAGGTTGTTGCAGGTTTGAAACCTAATACATCAAAGATAAAGCCAAAACGTGATTTAGGGCCATAAGCTGACATTTTACCACCATTAACCATAATCACTAAGGCAGTTCCTGCTGTATCTGTTTTAGGTTTTAGTGTTTCAATTTTTTGGTTAAAATCAGCAATTAATTTTTTAGCTTCTGCTTGTTTAGCAAAAATATCGCCTAACTGTTCAGTACGCTCGGTTAAGCTAGCAACGAAATTATTAGGATCAATATCAAGCGAAATAGTTGGTGCAATATCACTTAATTTTTTATAAACATCATTGGCACGACCACCTGCGATGATCACATCAGGTTGTAATGAACTTAACACTTCATAATTTGGTTCAAATAAAGTACCAACATTGGTATAAGCTTTATCAGCATACTTTGATAAGAATTCTGGGAAATGAACATCCGATTGTGGGACACCGGTTACTGGAATTTTTAATGCATCAATAATATCCAGTGTCGCTGTGTTATAAACTACCACTCTTTTCGGGTTTTCAGGAACATCTGTTTTACCTTGAGCATGTTCAACAGCTATAGTTTTATTAGCTACTGGTGCTTCTTGTTTTTTATCGTCACAGCCAGCTAATACAAATAAAGCGGCTAGTAATACTAAAAATTTAACTTTGATAGATGAATACATTGTAACTCCTAGTTATTAGCTTAGTCCAAAAGCGAATGGATGATAAATAGAATAATTATCATTTGCATTCGATTGTAACTAAAAATAAATAAGTGTTCAATGAACTTTAAGCAAACAGTAAAATAATAATAAATAAATTGGTAAAAACATTAGATAATAACATTATCACTTATTGCCGAAAAAATCGGCATGCTATCATAATCAATTATCATCTGATAATTCTTTGAGTTTTCTTGTTAAAGTATTTCTCCCCCAGCCAAGCAGATTCGCTGCATCTTGCTTATGTCCACGAGTAAAATTAAGTGCACACTTTAATAAAATTTTTTCAACATCACTCACTGTTTGCGTCAAAATTCCGGTTTGACCAGCTAATAATGCTTGTTTAGCCCACTGCTCTAACAGTTTTTTCCAATCGGTTTCTGGTAATATCTGATTGGTTACATTGGTAAGAACCTCATAATTAGCTGAGCCATCAGAAGCCGATAATTGTAATAATTCTGGAGGTAAATCTTGCACATAAACTTCATTATTGGATGACATTACTGTTACCCAACGACAAACATTTTCTAATTGCCTTACATTGCCCGGCCAATTGAACAGACATAAAAGATTAAGAGCATCAGGGCTTAGCACTTTACTTTCAACACCTAATTCTTTGGCGGTGGTACGTAAAAAATGTTCAGCTAATTTAGGTATATCTTGCGCTCTATCACGTAATGGTGGCAATAAAATACGAATCACATTTAGCCGATGGAACAAATCTTCTCTAAATTTACCTTCCCTTACTCTAGCTTGTAAATCTTGATGCGTAGCGGCAATAATACGTACATCAACTTTTACAGGTGAATAACCACCTATCCGATAAAATTGACCATCAGCAAGAACTCTTAATAACCGAGTTTGCACATCCAATGGCATATCACCAATTTCATCTAAAAAAAGCGTTCCACCGTTAGCTTGTTCGAATCGACCATGCCTTATTTGAGCGGCACCAGTAAATGCACCTTTTTCATGCCCAAATAGTTCCGATTCAATCAGATCGTTAGGAATAGCAGCCATATTTAAGGCAATAAATGGTGACTGTGAGCGTGGACTATGAGTATGCAAAGCTTTAGCCACTAACTCCTTACCCGTTCCTGATTCACCATTAATAAGTACGCTGATAGATGATTTAGAGAGTCGTCCAATAATACGAAACACCTCCTGCATGGCGGGTGCTTCACCAATAATACCCGTAGAAGCTTTGCTGGTAGAGGAACTATTAGGTTTATTACTTTGACTTTGTAAAATAGCCCGCTCAACCAATTGAATGACTTCATCGACATCAAAAGGTTTAGGAATATAATCATAAGCTCCCTTTTGATAAGCATTCACTGCAGCATCAAGGTCTGAATGAGCAGTCATAATAATCACCGGTAAATTAGGCATTTGCTCTTTAATATAATTAAGCAAAGATAACCCATCAATACCCGGCATTTTAATATCGGATAATAATACTGCTGGCTTCTGTGGATAATTAACTAAAGCATCAATCACTTCTTGACCACTTGAAAAACTAATGCAGTTAAAATGAGCGTTAGTAAGCGCTTTTTCTAAAACCCATCTAATTGAACTATCATCATCAACAATCCAAACATTCATTGTCATTAACCTCATTGTTTGATTGGTAAATAGATAGAAAACTCAGTATGACCTGGCCAACTATTAAATTCAATCTTACCATTATGCTGGTCAATAATATTATGGGCAATAGACAAACCAATGCCGGTACCGCCTTCATAACCACTAACCATTGGATAAAATAATGTATCTTGAATATGCACTGGAACTCCAGGGCCATTATCTTCAATATCGATACGCGCACAAAGTCGGTAACGTTGACCATGCAAGGTGACTTGAAATGCAGTTCTAGTTCTAATCTTAATACAACCAGATTTTGAATCAATTGCTTGTAAGGCATTACGCACAATATTTAAAACCACTTGTTCAATTTGTTCTGAATCATGAGTGAATTCAGGCAAACTAGGATCATAATCGCGGATAATTTCAACATTTAGCGGTTTTTCTAAACATAAAAGCGCATAGATCCGTTCGATCGCTTGATGTATATTCTGTTGTTTCTGTTGTAACCGCTGTTGAGGGCCTAATAACCTATCAACTAAATTTCTTAACCTATCTGCCTGTTCAATGATAATTTTTGTATAATCTTGCAACTCATTGTTAGGTAGTTCTCGTGACAATAATTGCGCCGCTCCTCTTAGCCCACCAAGTGGATTTTTAATTTCATGAGCAAGTCCACGCACTAATTCACGGGCAGCATTTTGTTGAGCTTGCTGTAATTGTTCTTGACTCAACTTTTTATGACTATTTAATGGTGCCATTTCGATTAGCACATGGCCATTAGCCAGCAATTGTGCAGTTAACGATAAAATATGTAATTCATTGTTTATGACTAAATTAACTTCACTATCGGTAAAACCTTGATTCTGCTCTAATGCATTTTGCATCAATTCAATATCGAGGGAAAAATAACCTAATAGGTCGGGAAAATAACTATCTAATATTTTTTTCGAACTTTGAGCAAGTAACTGTTGTGCAGCGGTATTGGCATAAAGAATATTGAGTTTTTTATCAAGTAATAAAATATTGGTAATCATTGAGTCGAGAACAAGATTTGCATCAGATTCATTATCAAATGTCATCGTTGGCTCTCCGTTCTCATTAGATACCACCGCCCTTCAGCGGTGGTTAAAGCTTTAAGTAATACAATAATGACTTATAGACTGTAGTAGAGTTCAAATTCAACCGGATGTGGTGTCATACGAACACGATCAACATCTTGACGTTTTAAGTCAATATAAGCATCAATAGTGTCATTAGTAAATACATTACCACGAGTTAAGAATTCACGATCGGCATCTAAAGCATTTAGCGCTTCTTCAAGTGAACCTGCAACTTGTGGGATTAATTTAGACTCTTCTGGTGGTAAGTCATATAAGTTTTTATCCATCGCATCACCCGGATGAATCTTATTGATAATACCATCTAAACCTGCCATTAATTGTGCTGCAAATGATAAGTATGGGTTACCTGCTGGATCTGGGAAGCGAACTTCAATACGACGCGCTTTAGGGCTAGTAACCACTGGAATACGAATTGATGCAGAACGGTTACGCGCAGAATAGGCAAGCATAACTGGTGCTTCATAACCTGGTACTAAACGTTTATAAGAGTTAGTCGCTGGGTTCGCAAAAGCATTAATCGCTTTAGCATGTTTGATAATACCACCGATATAGAATAACGCCATTTCAGAAAGGCCAGCATATTTATCACCAGCAAAAAGGTTTACGCCATCTTTAGCAAGCGATTGGTGACAGTGCATACCAGAGCCGTTATCACCAAACATTGGTTTAGGCATAAATGTCGCAGTTTTACCATAAGCATGAGCAACATTTTGGACAACATATTTATAGATTTGAACTTCGTCAGCTTTTTTAGTTAATGTATTGAAACGACAAGCAATCTCATTTTGGCCTGCAGTTGCAACTTCATGGTGATGAGCTTCAACCACTAAACCAAGTTGTTCCATGATTAAACACATTTCAGAACGAATATCTTGTGACGAGTCAACCGGAGGAAGTGGGAAATAACCACCTTTAACACCAGGACGGTGACCTTTATTACCTTCTTCGTATTTAGTACCTGAGTTCCAAGCAGCTTCGATATCATCAATATGTACAAAACTACCAGACATTGGTGAGCCAAAACGCACATCATCAAATAAGAAGAATTCCGGTTCTGGTCCAAAAATAACCGTATCAGCAATACCTGATGATTTTAAAAACTCTTCAGCACGTTTAGCAATTGAGCGAGGGTCACGGTCATAACCTTGTAAAGTCGCTGGTTCTAAAACGTCACAACGAATATTTAATGTTACGTCTTCAAAAAATGGATCAATCACTGCGCTTGATGCATCTGGCATTAAAACCATATCTGATTCGTTAATGCCTTTCCAACCAGCAATGGAAGAGCCATCAAACATTTTACCATCTTCAAAAAAATCAGCGTCGATTTGACTAACT
Source organism: Gilliamella sp. M0320 (assembly GCF_016101635.1). Classification (NCBI taxonomy): domain Bacteria; kingdom Pseudomonadati; phylum Pseudomonadota; class Gammaproteobacteria; order Orbales; family Orbaceae; genus Gilliamella; species Gilliamella sp. M0320. The sequence continues at coordinate 123,789 of NZ_JACFQD010000003.1, read as the reverse complement.
GGAATAGTAACGTGTTGTTCTTTACCTTTAGTATCAGTAAAACGTAAATCAACAAACTTAACATCGTTTTCTTTTATTAGCGTTAAAACTTTTTGTGTAGACATGTAGCTTCTCCATTGAGGACATATAATAATTGTTCAGTTTAAAGGCATTTTGCCTATTTATTAAATTATATGCAAATATGATGCCAGTTTTTCATTAACCATTTTAGACGGTTTTTAGTGATTAAATAATAGCAGAAAAAGCATTAATGCACCATAATAATGCATAAAGCACCAAAATAATGCACCAAAATGTCACATAAACCATTTATGCCACAATTTTGCTCCATGAGTAGTTAATTGGCGATGCTTCTTAATTAAGTTATATATCGAATCTTCGAAAACCGGTTATGGTTAAATAAAAAGTCGTTTCATCCCAATCACGTTTGAGTGTTTCACCTGAAGAAAACGACGCCTCATATAATAAGTTATCCTTTGGATTAACGATCATTACTGGTTTTTGTTGATGCCAATAACAGCATAAATATTTCAGATCCCCCATTCCCATAGTTTTAATCAAATATTGATGGGCTTGCTTAGCATATTTACCGTCAACTTTATAAATTACTGTTATCGGCCATGTTTGACCTTCATCTTGCATTTGACAATCATAATATTGAAAATAATCAGGTGCATTAGCATCAATTTCCTGAAAAAAATCTCGACAGGTTAAATTTGGGTCAAACAGTAATGGCTCACCGGTTATTTGCATATTTTTATCTAGATTTGCGGTTTTATTTGTCGCTGAATTATTTAGATCGGCTAAAACTGACGGGATTACAGTAATTAAAAGTAATGGCAGTAAGATAAATCGTTTAAATAACATTAATTCTCTCCTTAGAATTCTTTAGATCTTATCAACTTAAAATAAGATTTCTCCCTTTAGCTCTGTATTTCAGTAGACAATATCGTTATAATCTTATCTTATTTTTAATAAATTAGGTAATCATAAAAGTATGGACTTTGTTACGCTCGAAATTATACCTTTTGTCAAAAATCATCATTTACTTTCATTAGGTTGGATTGTGTTATTTGTTGCAATCATTGTATTAACCATAAAAATTAAATTGTCAAAAGTGAAAATAATTAATAACGCGCAAGCAATTAATATGATCAATAAACAAAATGCGGTTATTGTTGATATTCGTTCAGCAGATAGCTTCAAAAAAGGGCATATTACTGAATCACACAACATTCTACCCGTTGATATTAAAAATGCTAGTGCGAAAACTATAGAAAAATTTAAAGAAAATATCATTATTGTGATTGATGAAAATGGCTTAACATCAGCAGGTATTGGTGAAGTATTAGTCAAACAAGGTTTTTTACATGTATTTACATTAAAAGATGGTATTGCTGGTTGGAACGGCGAAAACTTACCATTGGTTAGAAAATAATATAATTTTAAAATAAGGTTTTATCATGACAGAACAAAACAATACACAACAACCAGAAACACAATTTGCAATTCAACGTATTTACACTAAAGATGTTTCTTTTGAAACCAATAATGTCCCTGAAATTTTTACTAAGCAGTGGCAACCAGAAATGAATTTAGAGCTAAATTCAGCATCACAAGCATTAAGTGATGAAGTGCATGAAGTTTCTTTACGTGTTACCGTAACGGTAAAACAGCAAGAAGAAGTTGTGTATATTTGTGAAGTTACTCAATCAGGAATTTTCTCGCTTATTGGTTTTGATGATGCACAAATTCAACATTGTGTTGGTGCTTATTGTCCAAATATTTTATTCCCTTATGCGCGTGAAGTTATTTCAAGCCTAGTGAATAAAGGAACATTCCCACAGCTTAATTTAGAGCCAGTAAATTTTGAAGCATTGTTCATTAACTATTTACAACAACAAGAACAACAAGCGCAAAATAGTGCAACTGAAACCTTACAATAATTGTAATTGTTTGGTTGATTAATCGAGTCTATTGGATTATATATGAGTAAAGATGCTGCAGTGACTGTAATTGGCGCCGGTTCTTATGGAACCTCGCTAGCGATATTACTAGCACGTAATGGCCATGAAACCTTATTGTGGGGACATAACCCAGATAAGATGGCTATTTTGCAGCATGATAGACAAAATAGGCAATTTTTGCCTGATATCCCTTTCCCTGAGCAACTGCAAATTGAAGCTGATTTAGCCACTGCTGTTGCTGCTGCACCAATTTTACTTATTGTTGTACCTAGCCATGCGTTTGGTAGTATTCTTAAACAAATAAAACCATTGTTAAGAAAGGATAGTAAAATTGTTTGGGCAACGAAAGGCCTTGAAGTTGATACTGGACGATTATTACAAGATGTTGCACGCGAAGTTTTAGGTGACAAAATTCCATTAGCGGTTATTTCTGGTCCTACATTTGCTAAAGAAGTGGCATCTGGTTTACCCACTGCAGTTACTGTTGCGTCAACTGATGAACAATTTTTAACAGAACTACAAAATTTATTCCACTGTAGTAAATCGTTTCGAGTCTATAGCAGTAAAGATTTTATCGGTGTTCAACTTGGCGGAGCAGTCAAAAATGTGATCGCCATTGGTGCTGGATTGTCGGATGGGCTTGGTTTTGGTGCTAATGCCAGAACAGCATTAATCACTCGAGGATTGGCTGAAATGATGCGATTAGGCGAAGCACTTGGTGCCGATCCCGCCACTTTTATGGGGATGGCAGGATTAGGGGATTTGGTGCTGACATGTACCGATAATCAATCTCGTAATCGTCGTTTTGGTATTTTACTTGGTCAAAACAAATCAATTCAAGAAGCACAAGAGATCATTGCTCAAGTGGTTGAAGGCTGTAGAAATACCAAAGAAGTCTGGTCATTAGCACAAAAATATCATGTCGATATGCCTATTACTGAACAAATCTATAAAGTACTTTACGAACATAAAGATCCAAAACAGGCAGCCATGTCATTACTGGGTCGCTCACAAAAAGAAGAGCTGAAAAGCTAAGTTTCGATCTTAGAACCGCCCTTACCTCGCATTATTTTATTGTTTATGGCTAATCTATTGTTGATGTTAATAAGTAATACCATTAACGACAATTTTAAGCGCTAAAAACACTTTCCTATAATTTTTTATTTTATAGAACTAACTTATTGTTAATACTCATAATAAGCACTATTAATGCCAATATTAGACATTAAAAAACCCCTTTCCTCAAATTTTTGGTTAAGGGGTGATTTGGGGTTAAAAAGAATTATTAGATAGTCGTTCCAATACCCTTTTGTTTAGCTTTCTGATAAATATCATAACCGACATAGACATCTAAAACTGCCGTTCCCACAGTTTTAAATAACGTGATTTGCTGATCGTTTTGACGACATTTTTGCGGGTCGATAACTAAATCTCCCAATTCATAAAAATCTTGTTTTGTGACTAAATTTTGATTAATTGGGTCGATAATATCACCAGCTTCAGCAAATACACCATCTTTAGTATCAAGTACACGAATATCTGCTTTTTCCACTATATTACTTGGGATTTCGTGCATCTCTGGTGTGTAAGCACCTACACCATTGATATGAGTTCCGGGTTTAACTAGCTCACCATTGAAAGTCACTTCTTTTGATGTAGTCACTGAAGTAATAATATCAGCATGGCGAATATCTTCATCCAAATCTTGTGAAAAATAGAGGTTAGCCGAAAAATGGCCAAATCGTTGTTTCATCTCTTCAGTAAACTGCTTGCCTTTTTTGGCATCAAGTCCATAAATAGCTACATCGGTTAACTGCCGTACCGTTAACATAGCTTCTAATTGTGCAGCAGCTTGCCCACCAGTACCAATTAATACTGCTCGTTTAGCATCTTTTTTAGCTAATAAATCCGTGGCAGCGCCTTGTACCGCACCGGTTCGCAATTGCGTAACAAAGGTTCCATCTAATATCGCACAAACTTCGCCCGTTTGAGGATCGATCATAAACACTTGTGCCGGAACTGATGGTTTGCCCAATTTAGGATTATCAGGAAAAACCGAGACAATCTTTAAACCAACAACATCGTTTTCTTTAATATGGGCAGGCATAACTAGGCATTGTCCTTTTTGCATATCAAAATTAATACGTAAAGGCACTTCACTATTACCTTGAGTATAAATTTTTAATGCTTGCTTATCTGCTTCTATAGCATCTTTCATGGTATAAAATTGTTGGATATCTTGAGCTGTTAAAACTAACATTTTCATTCCTTACAGTTATTTAACTTTTATTTTACTTTTTTACTATTTATTGTCTATTAATTAATATTTCAAACTAGAATAACTCACATAACAAATTGTTTAATTTCAATTAAACCCAATTAAAATTTAGCTTCTTGTATATTGCAATTATTTTCACTATTATGACAGAGTGCAATTTTGCACGGAAATTGAGAAATCAGATGTTATTTAAAATATTAAAATTTTTTTTAAAGATTTTATTCCATGTCAAGATTCAAGGTAATCTTGATAACCTAAAACAAGACAGACTTCTTATCACCCCTAATCATGTTTCCTTTCTAGATGGCGTTTTAATCGGCGTATTTTTACCAGTAAAACCAGTATTTGCTATCTACGCAGGATATATTAATCACTGGCTAGTTCGTTTAGCCAAACGCTATGTCGATTTTGTGCCAATGGATCCATTAAGTCCTATGGCAATAAAAAAATTGGTCCGTGAAATTGAAAAAGGCCGACCAATTGTTATTTTTCCGGAAGGTCGAATTACCATAACCGGATCATTAATGAAGATTTATGACGGTGCGGCATTTGTTGCGGCACGTTCTCAGGCGACCATTGTACCTGTTTGGATAGAAGGTGCCGAATTTACCTTAACCAGTCGCTTAAAAGGCCTATTTAAACGTCGTCTATTTCCAAAAATTACAATTCATGTATTGGAACCAAAATCAATCCCCATGCCTGACGCAGCAAAAGCAAGTGATCGAAGATATATTGCTGGTGAAAAATTACATCAAATTATGATGAATGCCAGAATGGCAAGTCGCCCTAAATTAACCCTTTTTGAAGCTTTGCTCGAAGCTCAAGTGCGTTATGGCGTAAAATCACGAATGGTTCAAGACCCTACCACTCATGAAGCCTCCTATCGAAACTTACTTAAGCAGATCATCGGTGTAAGTTGTATTATTTCTAAAATTACCAAACCGAAAGAACGAGTTGGCCTATTACTACCTAATGCAACAATTACTGTTGCCACTATTTTTGGTTTATCAGTTAAAAATCGTATTCCAGCAATGCTCAACTACACGGCTGGTACTAAAGGATTAACCTGTGCAATTACTGCAGCTGAAATAAAAACCATTATTACTTCACGTAAATTTATTAAAAAAGGGAAGCTTGATCACCTATTAGAAGAAATTAACGATGTAAATTGGTATTTCCTTGAAGATTTGCGTAGCAGTTTGAACTTTTTTGATAAACTATACGTTGCTGTACATCAATACATTCCTCGATTAGTTAAACGACGACAATCAAGTCAAGACGAGGCATTAGTGTTATTTACTTCCGGCTCAGAAGGCAATCCGAAAGGAGTTGTCCATAGCCATGGCAGTTTATTGGCTAATGTCGAACAAATTCGTACTGTTATCGATCCAACGCCTGCAGACCGTTTTATGTCAGCGTTACCTCTTTTCCACGCTTTTGGCATCACTGCAGGCTTATTTTTACCGTTGTTCTCTGGCAGTCGTACGTTTCTATATCCAAACCCATTACATTATCGTATGGTACCGGAAATCATTTATGACCAAAACTGTACGGTGTTATTTGGAACACCAACATTTTTAGCCAACTACGCCCGTTATGCACATCCATACGATTTTATGCGTTTACGCTACGTAGTTGCTGGTGCTGAAAAACTTTCTGATGCGGTGCGTGAACAGTGGAAAGATAAATACGGTATTCGAATCTTAGAAGGTTATGGTGTAACCGAATGTGCACCCGTTGTTGCTCTTAATGTACCGATGGCATTTAAAGCTGGTACCGTTGGTCGTTTATTACCGGGCATGGAGTCAAGATTAATACCCGTTCCAGGTATTAGCAATGGCGGAGAGCTACAACTTAAAGGCCCTAACGTAATGAAGGGGTACTTACGGGTTGAAAAACCAGGGGTACTTGAAGAGCCTGTTGCTATTGATGAAAATGGTAATGTGGACAAGGGTTGGTATGATACCGGAGATATCGTTGCAATTGATAAAGATGAATTTTTAACTATCAAAGGACGATTAAAACGTTTTGCAAAAATTGCTGGCGAAATGGTCTCACTTGAAAGTGTTGAAGCTTTAGCTAAAAAGGTCGATGTTGATGCCATGCATGGCGCAACCGTAAAAGCCGATGCAGCCAAAGGAGAAGCGATTGTGCTATTTACAACCTCGACTAAATTAACTAGGGAACAGCTGAATCAAGCAGCGCAGGATTTAGGTATCCCTGCATTAGCGATCCCTCGAGATATTCGTGTTGTTAAAGAGTTACCATTATTGGGTACAGGTAAAATCGATTTTATTACCTTACGTAAAATGGCCGATGAGAATCAATAACAGCAAGGATTCGATATGTCTAAACAACCATTGTTATCAGTTGGCATGGCTGCGACCATGCTAGCGCAGTTTTTTTCAGCCTTTGCTGACAATGCAATTTTTTTTGCTATCCTTGCTTTTATTAAGCAGCTCCATTATCCAGAATGGAGCCAATCAGCATTGCAAATCGGTTTTGTAATTCCTTTTATCCTTCTTTCACCTTTTGTTGGTCAATTTGCTGACAGTATGTCGAAAGGCAAAGCGATGATGATTGCAAATGGGGTTAAATTATTAGGTGCAGCGCTTATCTGCTTAAATATCAATCCATTTTTAGGTTATTTTTTGGTCGGTGTTGGCGCTGCCGGTTACTCGCCAGCAAAATATGGTATTTTAGGAGAACTTACTTCCGGCGATAATTTAGTTAAAGCGAATGGCTTAATAGAAGCGTCAACCATTGCAGCTATTTTACTTGGTTCACTTGCCGGTGGCCATATTGCTGATTTAGATATTACATTAGCATTGCTTACTTGTGTTGTTATGTATGGGCTGGCGATGATAGCAAATATTTTTATCCCCAAATTACCTGCTGCTCGACAAGATATTGAGTGGAAGTTTTTGAGTATGATAAAAGATTTTGCTAAAACCTTTAAAATCATCTTTAACACTAAACAAGCACTCTATACTTTGTTTGGTACCAGCCTATTTTGGGGCGCCGGTATTACCCTGCGTTTTTTATTAATCAGCTGGGTACCCTTTGTTTTAGGTATTACCGACAATTCAACGCCAACAAATCTAAATGCGGTTGTGGCAATAGGTATTGTTGTTGGCGCAGGGCTTGCTAGTGCGACGGTTTCAATATCCAATACCCTTCGCTGTATTCCAGCTGGAATATTAATGGGATTGGCGGTCATCGCATTTACGCTGCAAAGCAATATGATTAGTTCTTATATATTATTAGTGATTATTGGTGCATTAGGCGGTTATTTTTTAGTGCCATTAAATGCACTAATTCAAAAAATTGGTAAAGAGCTTGTCGGTGCCGGAAGTGTTATTTCAATACAGAACTTAAGCGAGTATAGCGCAATGATGATTATGTTAAGTGCTTATACCTTAGCTGTCGCTGGTGGATTATCAGTCATTACAATTGGTGTCGGTTTTGGTATGCTATTTGCTATTCTTATTGCTTTTGTATGGTTAGGGTTAAAATCACATGCCAAACATTAATTTATCAGTAATGATTACTGAGAATCGCAACAGTGCGAGCGAAAATATTGACTGTGCATCGACACTTGAAATTCTGCAAATTATCAATAATGAAGATAAACAAGTAGCACTTGCAGTCGAAAAACAACTTACCTACATCGCTAATGCCGTGGATGCAATTAGCGATGCATTCCTAAATCATGGCCGTTTAATCTACCTTGGTGCCGGCACCTCAGGTCGATTGGGAATTTTAGATGCCAGCGAGTGTCCGCCTACTTATGGAACAGCTCCTGAACAAGTGGTTGGATTAATCGCTGGTGGGCATCCTGCCATATTTAAAGCTGTCGAAAATGCAGAAGATTCACCCGAATTGGCAATTAATGATCTAAAACACATTAATTTTAGTGCTAAAGATATTTTAGTTGGTATCGCTGCTAGTGGGCGCACACCTTATGTTATTGGCGGCATGCAATATGCAAAATCACTTGGCGCTACAGTGGTAAGTTTATGTTGCAACCCTAATGCACCAATGATTAATTTGGCTAATATTGCTATTACCCCTATTGTCGGAGCCGAAGTCATTACCGGTTCATCAAGAATGAAAGCCGGCACTGCACAAAAGATGATTCTCAATATGTTAACAACAGCCAGTATGATTAAAATCGGCAAAGTTTATGGTAATTTAATGGTTGATGTTGAAGCCACTAATGCTAAGCTTGTTGAAAGGCAAATATCAATTGTTATGCAAGCCACCGATTGCAACCGAGATACAGCTATAACAACGTTAAATCAATGTAATCAACATTGTAAAACAGCTATTTTAATGATTCTTGCCGGACTAACCGCTCAGCAAGCAAAAACAAAACTAGAACAAAATAATGGCTTCATTCGTAAAGCATTAGTATAAAATAATACCTAATTTATTCTCTTATTGAACATTAGTCTTAGAAAGCATGACATAATTTTTATATGTTAGTTAAATGAAGATTATTTAATCAGTTGACAATTATTGTTATTAATCTTTGATACAGATCAAGGTAATAGCTTATTTTGTTAACTAAAATAAAATTACTTTGCTTTATTTTATTAACTTTATATTAGCAATAATATAGAAACCTAGGAGGTACGTTATGGTTGGAATTATCCTAGCAACTCATGGTGAGTTTGCTGAAGGTATTTTACAATCAGGGACGATGATATTTGGCGAGCAAGAAAACGTTAAAGCCGTTACCTTGCACCCAAGTGATAGTCCAGATAGTTTAAAAGAACGGATGCTAGCAGCAATAGCTACTTTCGATAACCAAAACGAAGTACTGTTTTTAGTTGATTTATGGGGTGGAACGCCATTTAATCAAGCCAATACACTCTGTGGCGAACACCCAAATTGGGCTATCGTTGCTGGCTTGAACCTTCCCATGCTGATCGAAGCCTATTCATCACGTTTATCCATGGATAGTGCCAAACAAGTGGCTGCAGCAATTATAGAGTCAGCTCAAGAAGGAATTCGAACAACTGTTGAAATTGCGGCTAAACCACAAGTAAATAACCAACAATCAAATACTATCCCAGAAGGTACTGTGTTAGGTGATGGTAAGTTGAAAATAGTATTAGCTCGTGTTGATTCGCGCTTATTACATGGTCAGGTGGCGACGTCTTGGACTAAAGCAACTAATCCTAACCGGATTATCGTGGTTTCTGATTCAGTAGCCAAAGATGAATTACGGAAAAAACTGATTGAAGAGGCGGCTCCTCCTGGTGTTAAAGCTAATGTCGTACCAATTAAAAAGATTATTCAAGTTGCCCATGATCCGCGTTTTGGCAATACCAAAGCCTTATTACTGTTCGAAAACCCTGAAGATGTACTGCGAGCTTTAGACGGTGGTGTCGATATTGAAACATTAAATGTGGGTTCAATGGCACATTCAGTTGGCAAAGTAATGGTCAACAAAGTGTTATCAATGAGCGCTCAAGATGTTGACGCATTCGAAAAATTGAAAGCGAAAAATGTGAAATTTGATGTTCGCAAAGTACCTAATGATTCAAACGATAATATGGATGAATTATTAAAAAAAGCGAAACAAGAATTAGCTGAACAAAATTAGTTTAATTAAGGGGTTATTATTATGACTTTATCAATTGTTGCTATCATTCTAGTGATAGTTATTGCTTTTTTAGCCGGGATGGAAGGTATTTTGGATCAATTCCAATTCCACCAACCATTGGTTGCTTGTTCATTAATTGGTCTGGTAACAGGTAATCTAGAAGCAGGCGTCGTACTTGGTGGATCATTACAGATGATTGCATTAGGTTGGGCGAATATTGGTGCAGCAGTAGCACCTGATGCAGCTCTTGCTGCTGTAGCTTCATCGATTATCTTAGTGCTTGGTGGTCAAGGTGTTGCAGGTGTATCAACTGCGATTGCCGTCGCAATTCCACTTGCTGTTGCTGGCCTGTTTTTAACTATGATTGTGCGAACAATTGCAGTACCTTTAGTACACTTAATGGATGCTGCGGCTGAAGAAGGTAATATTCGCAAAATAGAATGGCTACAAATGTTAGGTGTTTGTTTACAAGGTCTACGTATTGCTATTCCAGCTGCTGCACTATTATTTATTCCTGCTGAAGCCGTCAAAGAAGCGTTAAACGCAATGCCTGAATGGTTAACAACGGGAATGGCTATTGGTGGTGGAATGGTGGTTGCCGTTGGTTATGCCATGGTAATCAATATGATGGCAAACCGCGAAGTTTGGCCATTTTTCATTATCGGTTTTGTGGTTGCGGCAATATCACAATTAACTTTGATTGCACTCGGTGCCTTAGGTATCGCTTTAGCACTGATTTATATAAACCTTTCTGAACGTGGCAATTCATCAAACGGTGGAAGTAAAGGCGATCCACTTGATGATATTTTGAATGATTACTAGCAACTTGGAGAAGAACATGACAGATCGAATTCAATTAAGCAAAAAAGACCGTTTAGCGGTAGCTTGGCGTTCAACTTTCCTCCAAGGTTCTTGGAATTATGAACGTATGCAAAATGGTGGTTGGGCCTATTCAATGATTCCGGCTATCAAAAAATTATATACTACAAAAGAAGACCGTTCAGCAGCTTTGAAACGCCATTTAGAATTTTTTAATACTCACCCTTATTTAGCATCACCAGTACTAGGTGTAACTCTAGCTTTAGAAGAAGAACGAGCTAATGGTGCACCGGTTGATGATGTTGCAATTCAAGGGGTAAAAGTGGGCATGATGGGACCTTTAGCCGGTGTAGGTGATCCGGTGTTCTGGTTTACTGTTCGTCCGATGCTCGGCGCACTTGGTGCATCACTCGCCCTAAGCGGTAACATTTTAGGACCAATTTTATTCTTCTTATTTTGGAATATTATTCGTTGGAGCTTTATGTGGTTTACCCAAGAATTCGGGTACCGTACTGGTTCAAAAATTACCGACAATTTAGGTGGTGGTTTGCTACAAAAAATCACCAAAGGTGCATCTATCTTGGGGATGTTTGTACTAGCAGCATTAGTGCAAAGATGGGTTTCAATAAAATTCCAACCAATTGTATCGACAGTTAAATTAGATAATGGTGCATTTATCGATTGGAATTCCCTTCCAGCTGGTGCCGAAGGTATTCACCAAGCATTGATTCAAATGCAAAGTGGATTAGCACTTAACCAAGAAAAAGTCACCACCTTACAAAATAACTTAGATCAGTTAATACCTGGACTGGTGCCATTATTATTAACTTTCTTATGTATGTGGTTACTTCGTAAAAAAGTATCGCCAATTTTAATTATTCTTGGACTATTTTTAGTCGGTATTATTGGTCACGTTGTTGGTCTTTTATAGAAATAATCGTTTTGACTAAAAAAATTGAGGAGAGCACTTTTTAAAGCAAAAATTGTCGCTTTCCTCAAACATTAATCACCCTTTTTTCAAAATAATCGAAAAAGGGTGTAATGAGTAACTCAAATTTACATCAGGGATACAAACAACTAAATGGTTCAGTCATTAAATAGCAAAATAGATTTAACCGTAAAAGCGACTGCTTTTTCAGGACTTTCAGAATACGGTCATATTATGATTGGCGATAAAGCGTTCGAATTTTATCATCAGCGAGATCCCCGCAAATATATTCAAATACCTTGGGAAGAAGTCGATTATGTTATCGCATCGGTATTTTTTAAAGGAAGATGGATATCACGTTACTCTATACAAACCAAAAAAGATGGTACATTTGCCTTTGCATCTAAAGATCCCAAACAAGTATTAAGAGCTATCCGAGTATATGTTGATGGTCAAAGAATGGTTAAATCATTAGGTTTTTTTGATATTTTAATTCGCGCATTTAAGCGTAAAAAGTCTTAATTATTGGGCAAACAGCTATTTAAAAGGCTAACTATCGCAATATTATAATTCAGCTAATTAACCAACATAGCTTAAGCTTATTATCTATAATATAAATTGGTTAAAAGATTAATTTATATTCATTCATCACAAAACTTGCCAATAACCAAATCCACCACGCTTTTTCACACTCAATCAATCATTGCACTTTTTGCTAGAAAGAGTATAATTCTGGGGCTTTGATTTTGTCCATGTTGGGCAAAAGAAAGATTATTTTTTAATTTAAGAGGATGTTATGGTAACTATTCGTTTAGCTCGTGGTGGCTCTAAAAAGCGCCCTTTTTATCAAGTAGTTGTCACTGATAGCCGTAACCCACGTGATGGTCGTTTTATTGAGCGCGTTGGCTTTTTTAATCCAATTGCACAAGGTAAAGCAGAAGAATTACGTTTAGATCTTGATCGCGTAAATCATTGGGTTGGTTTAGGTGCAACCGTTTCTGATCGTGTTAATGCATTGATCAAACAAGCACAAAAAGCTGCTTAATTAAGTAATAGTAACTGTGATGATGAATACTGAGAATCTAATTGTTGTTGGTAAACTTGGTTCAAGCTACGGCATTCGTGGATGGCTCAGAATTTTTTCGTTTACAGAATTTCCAGATAGTATTTTTGATTACAAACCTTGGTATATCCAGCGTGCTGGAAAATGGCAAGAAGTAATTGTAGAGAGCTTTAAACCGCATAATCAGGACATGATTGTCAAACTCAAAGGCGTTGATGATCGCGACCAAGCTAATGCGTTAACCAATGCTGAAGTATTTGTTGATGCAGAAGAATTGCCTGAACTAAATCAAGGTGATTTTTATTGGAAAGATTTGATTGGCTGTCGAGTAAAAACAGTTAATGGTTATGACTTAGGTCAGGTAACTGATTTAATGGAAACCGGTTCTAATGATGTATTGGTTGTTAAAGCAAATCTAAAAGATGCATTTGGAGCAACAGAACGTTTAATCCCTTTTGTTGAAGAACAATTTATTAAACAAGTTGATTTAACAACAAAAATGATTGTGGTCGATTGGGATCCTGCATTTTAATTGGTAAGGTAAGAATATGTGGATTGGCGTAATTAGCCTTTTTCCCGAAATGTTCCAAGCTATTACCTGTTATGGCGTAACTGGTCGAGCCGTTAAAAATGGGCTGTTAACAGTAGATTATTGGAACCCGCGCGATTTTGCGCATGATAAGCATAAGACTGTCGACGATAGACCTTATGGTGGTGGTCCCGGCATGTTAATGATGGTACAACCACTTAGAGATGCGATTCATGCAGCCAAAGCTGTAGCAGGTGAAGATACTAAAGTAATCTATCTTTCCCCACAAGGGCGCAAATTAAACCAACAGGGAGTTTGCGAGTTGTCACAATATCAAAAATTGATTTTGATTTGTGGACGATACGAAGGTATAGATGAACGCGTTATCCAAACCGAAATTGATGAAGAATGGTCAATTGGGGATTACGTGTTAAGTGGCGGTGAATTACCGGCGATGACAATGATTGATGCATTAGCAAGGTTTATCCCTGGCGTGTTAAATCATGAATCATCAGCAGAAGAAGACTCTTTTGCTAACGGTTTACTTGATTGCCCACACTATACTCGTCCAGAGGTGTTAGATGGAATGGCGGTGCCCGATGTATTAATGTCTGGTCACCATGAAGCGATTCGTCGTTGGCGATTAAAACAATCACTAGGACGAACTTGGTTGAGAAGAGAAGATCTTCTTGAAAATCTAGCTCTGACTGATGAAGAGCAACGTTTACTCACTGAATTCCAACAGGAATATCGTGATAAACCGAGCCAATAATATTTCAGTATAACTAGTAAGAGACAAAATTATGAAAAATGCAATTATTCAGCAATTAGAACAAGAACAAATGAAAAAAGACATCCCGTCTTTTCGCCCGGGTGATACGGTAGAAGTTAAAGTATGGGTTGTTGAAGGTAACAAAAAACGTCTTCAAGCATATGAAGGTGTAGTTATAGCTATTCGTAATCGTGGTTTACATTCTGCATTTACAGTACGTAAAATTTCGAATGGCGAAGGTGTTGAACGAGTATTCCAAACTCACTCACCAATTGTTGATTCAATTACTGTGAAACGTCGTGGTCAAGTACGTCAAGCTAAACTTTACTACTTACGCGAACTTCGTGGTAAAGCTGCTCGTATCAAAGAGCGCCTTAACTAATTCCAATTGGTTCATATTTAATAAACTAATTAAAATATATCCAATTAAAATGGTCACCTTTATGGTGACCGTTTTTATGTGTATAGTAAATGTTCATTCCCGCCAACAATCGTTGACACATTTCAAGCAACATCTAGTGATAAAAAAAGGTAACACTATGGACAACTATCTTGTTGAGATTCTTGCCACCACAACCAAGTTATTTGCATTGATGACGCCACCAGCTGTGCTAAGTGCATTTTTAAGTGGCACTAAGCAGTATGATGAAGCACAACGCCGTAAAACGGCACTTAAAACATCGTGTGCGGTATTTATTATTGGTATTGTGCTATTCTTTTTTGGTAATGCCATGTTCAGCGTGTTTGGTTTTACACTTGACGCATTTAGAATTGGCTCGGGAGCATTACTGTTTATTACCGCGGTGACATTAATGAATGATTCACCGGAAAAAAATAAAATTCATAGTGACGATGATGATATTAGTGTCGTACCACTAGCAATACCATTATGTATGGGGCCAGCATCAATCGGTACAATTATTGTTATGGGGACGAGTTCAGTTGGTATTATGCAAAATCTTATTGGCGCGCTTTCGTTATTGATTGCCTCAAGTGGTATTTACGCCATGTTACTATGTGCCAAAAGCATTGCTAAAGTGTTAAAAAATACCGGTATTGCCATTTTGTCAAAACTCACCGGATTATTAATATCAGCGATTGCGGCACAAGTTGTTTTTACTGGCGTTGCTGCATTCCTAAAATAAGTCAGGCTAGCCCTCTTTCAGATAGAAATAAAGATAGAGAAAGTTATCACTGATAGTATGTAATCACCTTTAATTGAGAGTTTAGGTGATTACATAAATAAAGAATAAGATTAATTTAATTTATTAGTTAAATGTCGTTTTTTAAAAAAGTAGTATGAAACTAAGATAACAAAAATTAAAAGCACTTCTGATAATAAAATAAAATGCCCTGACTCACCAAACCATACGCCAACAATAATAATAATGTTAACGGTAATAGAGATCATCGCTAACCAAGGAAATAGTGGGGATTTAAATTTAATCATATCTTTACTGTATTTACCTTCATTTACTCCTTTGCGAAATTGATACTGACACCAAGCAATAATAATCCAAGCAAAACAGCCAACTTGTCCGGTACTTGCTACTAAATAGAGGTATAATTTTTCAGCTGCGATATACTTGGAAAATAGCGAAACTAAAGCAATAATAGCAATAAATAATATTCCTTTGGTTGGCACGCCACGTTTATTCACTTCTGAAAAAGATTTTGGCGCTAAATTATCCTGGGCCATCGACCATAACATTCTAGAACTAGCATAAATTGCCGAATTAGCAGCCGAAATCGCCGCGCAAAAGATAACAAACAGCATTGCATACGATGCAAAGGTAATCCCCGCTTTATTGAATACCCAAACAAATGGGCTAATCTCATCATGTGTTGTGCCATAAGGATAAACCAGTGCTAATACGGCTATTGCTAACACATAAAACAAGATGATACGAAACGCCACACCAGTAATAATTTTCGGTAATACCGTTTGTGGTGATTGCGCTTCACCGGCAGCACTACCGATTAATTCCACACCCTGAAATGAATAAGTCACAATAGTCATACAAACAAAGATGGATAAAAATCCATTAGGAAACCAGCCCTGCTCTGTCTTGAAGGTTGGTAATACATGTGTTTGATTATATTGTTGATAAAGTAGATATATACCAACTGCAATAAACGCAATAATAGCTAATACTTTAATCGTTGAAAACCAGTATTCACTTTCACCAAAAGCACGAACAGAGGTTAAATGAACACAAGTGATAACAGTTAGAATAATTAGACTAAGAATGTAGATAGGAATAGAGGAAAAAACTTGATGAGCAATCATAGACGCCGCTGTTAAGTCAGCAGCCATAGATAGTACCCAGCTTAACCAATATAACCAGCCAATAGTATAACTCCAGATAGGATGTGGAATAAACATTAATGCATAATGCTGGAAAGACCCTGCATGAGGGAATGCACAAGAAAGTTCACCTAAGCAAAGCATGGTTGACAGCATAATACTGCCGGCAAGTAGATACGCGATAATGGTCCCTAAAGGCCCAACCGTGCTAAGTGGCGCTGCAATACCAATAAATAATCCGGTACCAATTGAACCACCTAATGAAATCATCAATAAATGACGATTCTTTAAGTTTTTCTTTAAAGTACTGGGATAAGGACTTTCTTGAGGTTCTGATGTTGCCATGTAAACCGCCTAGTAATCAATAATAGCTGCTGGTTGCCCAGCAGCAGTTATATATTAATAAACAAATCGTTTTTCTACGCCGTTGGTTTGGCAAGCCATAAGCAGAGCTGTGTAATCAAGCTCAAAAACAATCATATCGCCAACTCGCAATGTTTCAGAAACATCTTCAATATCAACGATAGTATGATCACTCGTTTGACCTAATACCGTAATGTTATCATTAACCGGTACACAGCTTTCCGCCGGCACATCTTGACGACCAAAAGCAAGTAAAGCTCGTTTACGAGTACCGTGATCAACAAAGGTTTTGCTGTTCAAAAAGGCATCAACACCTAATTCACCAACAGGCACGGTAGGTTTACTATTAAGCTCGATAACTTGTGCATATAATTTATACATGTCACTACAAGCTTTCTCGACAGGTTTGTTTGAGTGATGAAATTCATCAAGATATTTCATATCCACATACTCAATACCAAACTCATGTAAACCACCAATACGAATGTGATTAAGCCCTTCTGGCCAGATCCCTTTATCAAGTAGATGGTAACTTGTACAGTTACCAGCAGATAGATATTTGATCTTGATATTACAAGCTTCTTCTACTTTGCGTGCTATGTGTAAAAAATCTACGCCATTTTTCACTGTCGGTAGCACCGTACCATAGCAGTTAAAGTTAGTACCAAGCCCATAAAGCTCAACACCGGGTAAAGAAAGGATCAGTTTGACCGTTTCGATAATATCGTCTACATGTTCAAACCAAATCCCTTCGCGTAAATCCCCCATATCCACCATTAATAAAACTTGATGGACTTTTTGCTGTTTTACCGCTTCATCAGAAAGTGCTTGAATAACTTGTTTTTCACTGTTTAAACTGATATCAGCATACTTAACAACTTCACTGATTTCACTTAAACAAGGGCTGCGTAATAGGCAAGTTTTACAATTTAATGCATCTTTAAGTTTCTTCAAATTGTAGGTTCTTGATTCAGCAATAACATCAATACCACCATCAAGAACTGCTTTGGCAGTTTCAACGCAACCATCAAAAACTTTATTTACAGCCATCACTTCAATGCCGTGTTTAGCTAATAGCTCTTTTTCAACACGAGCATTGTCTTTTAATTTACCTAAATCAATTTCTAATATAGGTTTGTACATAAAATTACTCCTCTATATCTTATTGTTGTTGCAAGCGATTACGTTTTTGTGCGCGATGGTATATCCATTCAGCTAACACAATTGCAAGCACTGCGCCACCAACAATTTTCGCGATGTACTCAACATATCCACCCATATCGATTTGTGCTGGTGGAATAAACACTAAGATCACCGCAAATAATGTAGATAAGAATCCTAAACCTGGTAAAACAATTGGTAATACTTTACCTGGGATCTTAAAGCTACGTGGTACATCTGGTTGAGTAATACGTAAGCGATAGTAAGCAATAAACATCACTAAATAAGGGATAAAGTAACAAATGGTTGTTAATGCAGTTAACATCCAATATGCAGCAGCAATACTTGGTGATACGAATGTTGAGAAACAAAGTACCGTTACAATGATTGCTTGGATAACTAAAGCAAATGCTGGTGTTTGATATACAGGATGTAAACGACCAATACGTTCGCCAAGTAAATTATCTTCTTTTGATGCTTCTTGTAACATATAGATAGGACCAACTAACCATGAGTTAATTTGACCTAATGCACCAAAGAATAAACAGATTGCCATTACAGGTAATAACCAAGGCATATGTAACTCTTGAGCGGCAGCTTCCATCGCTTGCATTACACCGGCAACAATATCAGTATCAGCAGCAGGTAATAAGGTATTAATTGCCCAAGTACCAATCATATAGATACCGACAATAACAATTGCAGATACTGCCATTGCTTTAGGGAAGTCACGTTGTGGATCACGAGTACGACCAGCAATCATTGGTGCAACTTCAAGTCCAGCAAAAGCGAACATCATGCTTGATAAAAATACAATAGTATCCCAGCTACTTAAATCTGGAATCCAATCACTAACATGACTATAATCAGTTGCCATTGGGTGACCTGTCATTAACCAGACAATAGCTAATAACACGATAATAGCAGCAGGAATAAATACCCCTAACCAAGCACTAACACTGTTAATGATTTTAGTCCATTTCATCCCTTTGATATTCATTAATGTTAAGACCCAGAATACCACCATGGAGCCAACACCAATAAACACCTGATTTTGCGCTAATTCAGGACTAAACATGTAACCAATTGCAGTAAAACCAAATTGCAACATAAGTGGGAAGAAAAGCACGCATGAAAATAGGAAACAAACGACTACTATCCAGCCAATTCGTTTACCAAACGCTTCTTTTACCCAAACAAATATCCCACCATCTTTTGGCCAACCAGTAGAAAGTTCACCACAAACCATAGCTAATGGGAAAAACAGACAAAATGCAGCAAGTAGCCAAAGCACCATTGCTGACGCTCCATAAGGAGCAACATTAGGAATTTGACGTAAACTTAGAATCGCAATGACATTCATAAACACAATGTCTTTAATACCAAGTAAACTTGAATCTTTAGAATCACTCATAAAATAACCTCACATTATAATATCTGGAGCACTAAGTGCCCCAGATAGCTCATGATTAATACACGTCGTATCCAACCATATCCTCGTAAGTGTCTTCACGGCGAATCAATCGGTCTTTGCCTTCTTTATCGATCATAACAACAGCTGTACGTGGACGATTGTTATAAACTGTTTGGCTTTCAATGGTATAAGCACCAGCATCAAGGAAAGCAATGATATCGCCAATCTCAGTGTCTTTAGGTAATAAGAATTCTTCACCTTTAACACCAACATGGAAATAGTCACCACCATCACATAATGGACCAGCTAATTTAATGTACTCATCATGTTGTTCAGTAATTTTTGACGCATCATAAACATAGAAGAACCAATCAAAGTGTTGGCTGTCAGATAATACGCTATAACCAGCATCAACAAATTTCCATTCAACATGTTCTTCGATGTTACCGTCTAAATCGTAGTTAGTTTTACGTTTTTCACAAGCAACTTCAGTTAAAAGCACACCTGCTGAACCGGTAACTTTACGACCTGGTTCGATACAGATTTCAACGTCTGTACGCCATTTGTGAACTTCACTAATTACCGCATCAGCGAAATCTTGTGCAGTAATACCAGCATACATGTTGTCTTGTAATGGATTACCATTTTCATCATCATATTTATAAGGAACTGGAATACCACCACCTACGTTGATTAAATCAAATTTAATGCCTAAAACTTCTTCTAAACGGCGTGATTCATCAACTAATACTTTTGTTGCTTTAGCAAATGGTTCTGCTTCTGGCACTTGGTCACCCACGTGCATATGTAAACCACGTAAATGTACATAAGGCATTTCAAGAATACGACGACAAGTTTCTTCAGCTTGTTCTAAATCGATACCTGATTTAGCGTGGTAAGCAGTAACTAATTCTGCGTGAGTTGCTGATGGAACATTTGGTTCAACACGCACACAAACATTGGCTACTTTCTTTAAGCGACGTGAAATTTCATCGATGATATCTAATTCATATAAGCTATCAACGTTGATGATATAAAGATCGTTTTGGATTGCAAATTCTAAATCAACCGGTTTTTTAACCACACCGTTGAAAACAATTTGACTACCTGGGAAACCGATTTCTAAACATTTACGTACTTCAAACATTGAGTTTGCTTCTGCATAGATACCCGCATCTTTAATCGCTTTAAGAACACCCATTACTGAACAGGTTTTTGACGCATAGAAAATCTTAGTATTTGGATGAGCTTTGAACGAATCTTTGATTTCCTGAATATTACGATCGATTTCTTTTTCAGAAAATACATAGAAAGGTGTTGGATATTTCTTTGCTAATTCTTCCAAATTCACACCATCAAAACAAAGTTTGCCGTTTTGCGCACTGAAACGACGATCTTTTGTTATTAGATCGGTACGTAATTTGTTATAATTTGACATAATTGTGTCGGACATATGACCTCCAGTTAATTAGTACATAAAAAAGGTAAGTAAAAAAGATTACTCACTTACAATGCAATCAACGTGCCAACTTATAAAAACACAAATAATCAATATCTTAACGAAATAATTACAAATAAAATACTAGTCATTTAGTAAGAAATACGTTTTTATGACGAAAATTTGTCACTATTTTTAGTAATACTTGAAAGATATTTAAATCAACGCTAGCTATACTTAACAATAATCCATTTTTAAAAGGCTTTAGAATCATGATAATTGATCCTGAATTATTACAAGCATTGGAAATATTTAAACATTTTTTTGATCTAATACATCAGCCAATGGCCATTATTGATAAAGAAGGTAAATATATTTATTACAATCAGGAAAGCGCAGAACTTGATGGTTATTCAATGGAGCAAGCCATCGGTAAACCAATGCTTAAAGTTTACCCTAATTTGAAAAAAGAAGATAGTACTATGCTACAAGCTTTACATGGTAAGGAGTATCAAGATACCTATCAAACTTACTTTAATCATGTGGGCAAGTTAGTCGATTATCAACATACAACGGTACCGCTTTATAATCATAATAAAGAGATTATCGGTGCGGTTGAAATAGGTCGAAATATATCCAATGTTAGGCAGTTACAAGATCAGGTTTTTCGCCTTAATAGAAAGTTATATCACAATAAAGAACAACCGCTACCGGAAATTGTTTTTGCGTCGAAAAAAATGCAAGAGGTTATCGATCAAACCAATATTTTAGGCAGTAATGATGTTCCGGTATTAATTGTTGGTGAAACTGGTACAGGGAAAGAGCTATTTGCCAGATTAATTCATCAAACCAGCCATCGCCGCGATAAGGCGTTTATTTCACTAAACTGTAGTGCTTTACCAAC
This sequence comes from Gilliamella sp. M0320, assembly GCF_016101635.1. NCBI lineage: Bacteria > Pseudomonadati > Pseudomonadota > Gammaproteobacteria > Orbales > Orbaceae > Gilliamella > Gilliamella sp. M0320. Next base: position 102,231 of record NZ_JACFQD010000003.1, on the reverse strand, counting down.
CTCCTTGATTGAAAGTACGTTATTTGGGACAGTTAAAGGAGCCTTTACCGGTGCTGAAAATCGCCAAGGTTATCTTGAACTGGCTAATGGTGGAACTTTATTTCTTGATGAACTTAATGCAATGCCACTTGAAATGCAAAGTAAACTATTGCGCTTCTTGCAAGAAAAAACTTATTGGCCTTTAGGCGGTAATAAAGAGCAACATGCCGATGTACGAATTGTAGCGGCGATGAATGAGTCTCCAGCGGAATTGTTAAAAAGCGGTAAAATGCGCAGTGACCTATTTTATCGATTAAATGTTGGTTTAATCAAACTTCCAGCCTTACGGGAAAGACAAGAAGATATCCCTGTATTGGCACGATATTTTATCGATAAACATAAAACTGATGTCAATATGGTGATCAGCGGCATCAGTGAACATGCATTGCAGCAATTAATGTCAGCTCCATGGCCAGGTAATGTACGAATGCTAGAGAATGCTATCGTCCGTAGTATGGTTTTACAAAATGAACCTGGTGAATTACAACAAATTGTTCTTGATGACGAGTTATTTGACCTTCCAAGCCCTTCTTCACAAGAAGAAGCTAAGCTTGAAAAGCCAAATATTAAAGAGATAACCGGCAATCTAATCGAACAAGTTGAACATTATGAAAAGCAACTTATCATTGATGCATTAAATCAAGCCAATGGTAAAATTATTACTGCGGCGAAACTGCTCAATGTCTCACGAACAACGTTACAATATAAGGTGAAGAAATATAATATACAAATGGGAGTAATTGATAGTTAATCACCAAAAGCTTGGGCGCAGGCAAATGCACTGCTCCAAGCCCATTGGAAATTATAACCACCAAGCCAACCGGCTACATCTAAAACTTCACCAATAAAGTAGAGATTAGGCTGATTTTTTACCGCCATCGTCTTTGAGGATAACGCATCACAACTTACCCCACCTAAGGTCACTTCTGCCGTACGATAACCTTCTGTTCCATTTGGTATTACATTCCATGTTGTTAATGTTTGATACAGCGCTTGTTGCTGAGTAGGAGTTAACTGTTTAACAGTTGAATCAACAATCAAATTTAGTTGCATTAACGCTTCAATTAACCGCTTAGGTAATATTTGGGCTAAACAATTTTTAAGACTTTGATTGCGATTATTATCTAACAGAGGTTTAAAATCATCCTCAAAGTTAAAGTCAGGCAATAAATTGATCGTAATGGCTTCTCCTGCTTGCCAATAACTGGAGATTTGTAAAATGGCTGGCCCAGATAATCCTCGATGAGTAAATAGTAGGTTTTCTTTAAAACTGATACGTTTATTAGATACTTCAACTGGTAGAGCAATTCCTGATAACGTCGATAATACAGCTAACAAAGGTTTATGTAAGGTAAACGGCACTAGCCCTGCTTTTACAGGCACAACTGGGATAGAAAATTTTTCAGCAATTTTATAACCAATAGCAGTCATACCGAGTGCAGGCATAGATTGTCCACCCGTTGCCACAATTAATTTATCAGTATAAACACAACCCTGTGAAGTAGATAACTTAAATCCTTGTTGTTCTGCATCAACATCTTCAAGTTGTGTTTTTAACATAAATTTAACTTGCCCTTTTTGGCACTCTTTGATCAACATATCGACAATATCTTGCGCTGAATTATCACAAAATAGTTGACCATGATCTTTTTCATGATAGGCAATACCATATTGATTAACCAGTTGGATAAAATCCCATTGGCTAAACCGTTTTAAAGCAGATTTACAAAAGTGGCGATTTTCAGAAATATAATGATTTGCTTCGACATTAAGATTGGTAAAATTACATTTACCACCACCAGACATTAAGATTTTACGACCTAATTTTTTACCGTTATCAATGACAGTAACATCATGACCTTGTTGTCCCAACAGACCAGCACAAAAAAGCCCTGCAGCGCCAGCACCTATAATTGTAATTTTAGTTTGCATATTTCATCTATAAGCAATAATCGATAATCTATTATAACAGCATAAATCTGGTGATTATAACTCCCTGATTTTGGAAAAAATCAGCAAATATAATCAATTTTTATAGCTAAAAAACCCCTTTCCTCAAACTTTTTTTAATCAGATATTAATTCTTATTATGAAAAAATTTTTAAATTAATTAGCCTTAATCTTAAAAAAAATTTAAAACCAATAAAAACAATTAGTTAACACAAGATATAAGCTTCATTAATATATATGGGTTAAGTGATTAAAATATTGACTTATAAATAATATTTATTTGACCTAAAACCTATTTTTAATTACCTTCACACCTAATATGGGATTAATGCCTATACCTTCACAAAAAATAATAACGATGAATTTGAGGCAATGATATGTTATATAACCAGCATCATGAAAAAGATAACTGCGGATTTGGTTTAATTGCTCACATTGAAGGGCAACCAAGTCACAAAGTGGTGCGTACCGCAATTCACGGACTTGCTCGCATGCAACACCGTGGTGCTATATTATCGGATGGTAAAACCGGTGATGGCTGTGGTCTTTTAATGCAAAAACCTGATCGATTTTTCCGATTAGTCGCCGAAGACGCCGGTTGGCGCTTAGCCGCTAATTATGCCGTTGGCATGCTATTTTTAAGTCAAGATGAAGCAGAAGCTCAAGCTAGCCGTAAAATTGTCGAAGAGGAGCTAGCAGAAGAAACCTTATATGTTTTAGGTTGGCGTGAAGTACCAATTGATAAAAGTGTGCTTGGTGAAATCGCACTCTCATCACTACCAAGAATTGAACAAGTATTTGTCAATGCACCTGCTGGCTGGACCAAGATTGATTTAGAACGCCGTCTATATATGGTTCGCCGTCGTATTGAAAAACGAGTGCAAGATGATACGTTTTATGTCTGTAGTTTTTCAAATCAGGTTAATATCTATAAAGGCTTATGTATGCCAAAGGATTTACCTCGATTCTATTTAGATTTGGCTGATATTCGTATGGAAACCGCAATCTGTTTATTCCATCAACGTTTCTCAACCAATACTGTACCGCGTTGGCCACTGGCGCAACCATTTAGACATTTAGCCCATAATGGTGAAATTAATACCATTGAGGGCAATCGCCAATGGGCAAAAGCGCGATCTTACAAATTTAAAACACCCTTGATTCCAGATCTACAAGATGCGGCACCGTTTGTTAATGTCACCGGTTCTGATTCAAGCTCGCTAGATAATATGCTGGAACTATTTTTAGTCGGCGGTATGGATATTGTCCGTGCTATGCGTCTATTGGTACCACCTGCATGGCAAAACAACCCTGATATGAATGAAGATCTGCGTGCTTTCTTTGATTTTAACTCTATGCATATGGAGCCATGGGACGGGCCTGCTGGTATTGTTATGTCAGATGGTCGTTATGCTGCCTGTAACTTAGACCGTAATGGTTTACGTCCTGCTCGTTATGTGATTACTACAGATAAACTCATCACTTGTGCCTCAGAAATCGGTATTTGGGACTATCAACCCGATGAAGTCGTCAGCAAAGGGCGAGTTGGTCCGGGCGAATTACTGGTCATTGATACTGAAGAAGGTCGCATTTTACAATCTTCAGAAACCGATAATGATCTCCAAAAACGTCATCCATATAAAGAATGGATGGCTAAAAATGTGAAACGTCTGATCCCATTTGAAGATCTTCCAGATGATGATATCGGCTCTCGTGATTATGACGACACTTTACTCGCTACTTACCAAAAACAATTTGGTTATAGTGCCGAAGAGCTCGACCAATGTATTCGAGTTTTGGGTGAAAACGGCCAAGAAGCAACCGGCTCAATGGGCGATGATACACCGTTTGCCGTGTTATCTAGCCGTCCGCGCTTAATTTATGATTACTTCCGACAAAAATTTGCTCAGGTAACCAATCCACCGATAGATCCATTACGCGAAGCACATGTCATGTCACTGTCGACTAGTATCGGTCGTGAGATGAATGTATTTGCCGAAGCAGAAGGTCAGGCACATCGGGTTGCATTTAAATATCCAGTATTGGTTCATTCTGATTTCAAACAATTAACTACTTTAGAATCACGTTATTACAAATCAGAAACGCTTGATATCACATATGAAATTGACGGTAGTTTACGTGATGCAATTGAACAATTATGTGGTGATGCCGAAGAGAAAGTTCGTGAGGGAACGGTATTACTCATTTTATCCGATAGAAATATTGCCCCTGACCGTTTACCGATCCCTGCGCCAATGGCTGTTGGTGCGGTACAGCAACGTTTAGTTGAAAAAAGTTTACGCTGTGATGCTAACATCATTGTTGAAACCGCAAGCTGTCGCGATCCGCATCAGTTTGCTGTTTTATTAGGCTTTGGAGCGACGGCAATCTATCCATACTTAGCCTATGAAACCTTAGCGCAAATGGTGGATAATCGCACAATAAATAAGTCTTATCGAGAAGCAATTCTTAATTATCGCAATGGTATTAATAAAGGCTTATACAAAATCATGTCCAAAATGGGCATTTCAACTGTTGCCTCTTACCGCTGTTCTAAACTATTTGAGGCCGTAGGTCTAAATGAAGAAGTAGTTGAACTTTGCTTCCAAGGGGTAACAAGCCGTATTAGTGGTGCCAATTTTGATGATTTTGCTCAAGATCAGTTCAATCTTTCTAAGAAAGCATGGCTACGGCGTAAACCATTAGAACAAGGTGGATTGTTGAAATTTGTGCATGGTGGTGAATACCATGCTTACAATCCTGATGTAGTACAATCACTACAAAAAGCGGTAAATAATGGTAATTATGAAGATTATAAGCGCTATGTAGATATCGTAAATAATCGACCAGCTGCAACCTTGCGAGATCTGTTAAAACTTAATCCACCTGAAAACGCAGCTATCGCACTTGATCAGGTGGAACCAGAAGAGTCATTATTTAAACGATTTGACTCGGCAGCTATGTCAATTGGTGCGTTAAGTCCAGAAGCACATGAATCATTAGCCGAAGCCATGAACACCTTAGGTGGTTTTTCTAATTCTGGTGAAGGCGGTGAAGATCCTGCCCGTTATAACACCGTCAAAGTATCACGTATCAAACAAGTGGCTTCCGGTCGATTTGGTGTAACACCGGGTTACTTAATGAGTGCTGACGTGATTCAAATCAAAGTTGCTCAAGGTGCAAAACCAGGTGAAGGTGGTCAATTACCAGGTGATAAAGTAACACCTTATATTGCAAAATTACGTTTTTCTGTACCGGGTGTGACATTAATTTCACCACCACCGCATCATGATATTTATTCAATTGAAGACTTAGCGCAATTGATTTTTGACCTGAAACAGATTAATCCAACTGCCATGATTTCGGTTAAGTTAGTTTCTGAACCGGGAGTAGGTACTATCGCAACCGGTGTTGCCAAAGCCTATGCTGATTTAATCACTATTTCAGGTTACGACGGTGGTACTGGGGCCAGTCCATTAACTTCGGTTAAATATGCCGGCTCTCCTTGGGAACTTGGTCTAGTTGAGACCCAACAATCATTAGTTGCTAATGGTTTACGTCATAAAATACGCTTACAAGTTGACGGAGGCCTAAAAACTGGTGCCGATATTGTTAAAGCGGCAATTTTAGGTGCTGAAAGCTTTGGTTTTGGTACTGGACCAATGGTGGCATTGGGTTGTAAATATCTCCGTATTTGTCATCTTAATAACTGTGCAACCGGTGTTGCCACTCAAGATGAGAAGTTACGTAGTGAGCATTATCACGGTCTACCAGAAAAAGCGATGAACTATTTCCGTTTTATTGCTCGTAATACGCGAGAAGTTATGGCAGAACTAGGCGTTAGTCGAATCGTTGATTTGATCGGTCGTACTGATTTACTTCTTGAACTTGATGGTATTACCGCAAAACAACAGAAATTGGATCTATCAAGCTTGCTTGAAACGGCAACCCCAATAGAAGGTAAACCGGTTCACTGTATTGAAGACAATAAACCATTTGATAAAGGTGTGCTGAATAAAGAGATTATAACCCAAGCACAACAAGCAGTGGATAATCGTCAAAGTAAAAGTTTCTACTTTGACATTCAAAATACTGATCGTTCTGTTGGTACAACTTTATCTGGTTATATTGCTAAAAAATATGGCGATCAAGGCTTAGTCACGTCCCCTATTTCATTGAATTTCAACGGTACTGCCGGACAAAGCTTTGGTGTATGGAATGCAGGCGGTGTTGATTTAACGCTTACTGGCGATGCCAACGACTATGTTGGTAAAGGTATGGCTGGCGGTCGCATTGTGATTCGTCCACCACAAGGTTCGGCATTTTTAAGCCATGAAGCGACCATTGCTGGTAATACCTGTTTGTATGGTGCCACTGGAGGTAAATTATTTGCTGCTGGCCGAGCAGGTGAACGTTTTGCAGTGCGTAACTCAGGCGCTATAAGTGTGGTTGAAGGCATTGGTGATAATGGCTGTGAATATATGACTGGCGGTATTGTCTGTGTTTTAGGTAAAACCGGCGTTAACTTTGGTGCAGGTATGACCGGTGGTTTTGCTTATATTTTAGATACTGATGGTGATTTACATAAGCGAATCAATAAAGAGTTGGTCGAAATGTTAGATGTTGCTGACTATTCAATTCATGAAGAGCATCTACGCGGTTTAATTATGGAGCACGCACAACTAACTCACTCTACTTGGGCCGAAGAAATATTAGCTAATTGGGAAGATTTTGCTAAACAATTTGTATTAGTTAAACCAAAATCTAGCGATGTTAAAGCATTATTAGGTCACCGTAGTCGGTCAGCAGCTGAACTACGTGTTCAGGCACAGTAAGGAGAAAACACGATATGAGTCAAAATGTTTATCAGTTTATCGATTTACAACGTGTCGATCCGCCTAAAAAATCGCTAAACATCCGTAAAATTGAATTTGTAGAAATTTATGAAGGCTTTTCCGCCTCACAATCACAAGCTCAGGCAGATCGTTGCCTTGCTTGTGGCAACCCTTATTGTGAATGGCGCTGTCCGGTACATAACTATATTCCAAATTGGTTAAAATTAATCAATGAAGGCAAAATTTTAGAAGCAGTTGAACTGTCTCATCAAACTAATAGTTTACCTGAGGTATGTGGTCGAGTTTGTCCACAAGATCGTCTGTGTGAAGGATCTTGTACTTTGAATGCTGAATTTGGTGCGGTAACTATTGGTAGTATTGAGCGTTATATTACCGATGAAGCCTTTAAAATGGGCTGGAGACCAAATCTCTCTAACGTGGAAAAAACCGGGTTGAGAGTCGCAATTATTGGCGCTGGCCCGGCCGGCTTGGCTTGTGCTGATGTTTTAGTACGTAATGGTGTCACCCCTGTCGTTTTTGATCGACATCCTGAAATCGGTGGTTTATTAACATTCGGTATTCCAGCCTTCAAATTAGATAAAGAGGTCTTAGTTCATCGTAGACATGTCTTTAGTGAAATGGGCGTTGAGTTCCGCCTTAATACTGAAGTGGGTAAAACAGTACAATTAGCCGATCTTCTTGCTGAGTTTGCTGCCGTTTTTGTTGGGGCAGGTACTTATCAATCAATGCGTGCCGGCCTTGAAAATGAAGATGCTAATGGCGTTTATGATGCATTACCATTTTTAATTGCTAATACTAAACATATTATGCAGCACCAACAAACTGACGATGCGCCTTATGTAGATATGAGAAATAAACGTGTCGTAGTATTAGGCGGTGGTGATACTGCCATGGACTGCGTAAGAACGTCTATCCGTCAAGGTGCTACTGAGGTGACGTGTGCATATCGCCGTGATGAAGCCAATATGCCTGGTTCTAAACGTGAAGTAAAAAATGCTAAAGAAGAAGGCGCGCAGTTCCAATTCAATGTACAACCGCTGAGTATTGAAATTAACAATGTAGGACATGTTACTGGCGTAAAAATGGTGAGAACCGAGCTTGGCGAACCCGATGCGAAAGGTCGTCGCTCACCAGTGATTATTGAAGGCTCAGAATTTGTGTTACCGGCGGATGCGGTGGTAATGGCATTTGGCTTTAAACCGCATGCAATGCCGTGGTTAGCTGAACATGGGGTTGATTTTGACGATAGAGGACGAATAATTGCCCCAGAAAGCAAAGGTTATCAAACTTCGAATGCTAAAATCTTTGCTGGCGGAGATGCTGTGCGTGGTTCTGATTTAGTCGTCACCGCAATTAGTGAAGGACGCAAAGCTGCTGAAGGTATTTTAGAATACTTAGAAGTTTAAAAACGACGCTTGAATTCCAATTCAACATTTAAACCCGCTAATTTATGGCGGGTTTATTTATGAAATATAAGTAATTTTTTATAAATAAACACGTTGAGTGCCTTTTTCTGGTTGAAAAGTAGCTTTACCAAATTCATCCAAAAAATAAGCAATATGATCGGTTTTATCACCCAATAAACGTCCTTTTACTTTATTCCATGTTAATAACGCAATAGTGGCGTCGGGCTCACAACAAATTAACATTGGTTGTTCAAATTCCTGATTCCAAAAGAACTGACCACCATATAATTTATGTGCAGTTAATAATAAATAACAGCCATATTCTTGTGATATCATATTGAGTTGTTCTTCAGGAAGACCAAAGCTTTTATCTGCCATTTCACCAATAATCATTTCAACAACAGTAATACTCTTTTCCGAGTAATCTAATTGATTAATACTCCAAGTTGGGCTATGTAAAATAGCATTTTGAGACCAAGCCTCTATTTCTTGATATAATTCATTTTTTTGTTCAGTCATTTTTATTTACTTCGCTAGTTGATTTTTCTGTTTGCTTGACAATTTGCCATGCATCTTCCATTTCTTCAAGTGTTGCATCAACTAAATTGTGATTTTTTTGTTTCAGCAGTGATTCAACTTGTTTAAAACGCCTAATAAACTTGTTATTAGCATTTTGTAAGCATAACTCCGATTTAACTTTTAGATGTCTTGCCAAATTGACGGTAGCAAACAACAAGTCTCCCATTTCTTCTGCAACTTTTGATTGCTCAATAGTTGATTGTGCTAATTCTTGTTCAACTTCATTAAGTTCTTCTTTAACTTTAGCTATGACTGGTTGTAGTTCAGTCCAATCAAATCCAACTGACGCACAACGTTTTTGGATTTTTTCAGCCTTCATTAATGCCGGAATAGCATTGGGAATATCATCTAATAGCGAATATTGCTCCCGCTTATCACGTTCTTGTTGTTTAAGCTGTTCCCAATTTGGTTTACTCGTATTATTTGAAAAAATATGCGGATGACGACTTATCAATTTATCAGCCACTGATTGACAAATATCATCAAAATTAAACAAACCTTGTTCACTGGCTAAATCCGCATAAAACACAATCTGAAACAGTAGGTCACCCAGTTCACTTTTAAGTTCAACCATATCTTGTCTATCAATTGCATCTAAGACTTCATAAGTCTCTTCTAAAGTATAGGATTTTAACGAGTCAAAAGTTTGTTCGCTGTCCCATTCACAGCCATCAATAGGGTTGCGCAACTTTTTAGTAATATCCTGCAATCGTTTTAATTCGCTTAACATTTTTCTCACAATTGGTTAATGATTAAGAATATAACCAGCATAGCATAATTACGCTGTGACTAATCTTTAATATACAAATTTTATTGTTTAAGAATAAAAATAACTTACAGCAAATAAATCAAGAAAAATGGGCAAAATATGAACTTAATTGTAGAATTAATGGCAGATAAAACATAATTAAGTATATAATAACAGGCTATCAATTTAACTTTAATATATAGGTAGTATGAATAATTTACGAGAACTTACACTACGCGGTACCATTCTTGGTGCTTTAATTACTATTGTCTTTACAGCCTCCAATGTCTATTTGGGCTTGAAAGTCGGATTAACTTTTTCATCTGCCATTCCTGCCGCCGTCATTTCCATGGCTATTTTACGATTATTTTCGGGATCGACAATTTTAGAAAATAATATGGTGCAAACTCAAGCTTCTGCTGCAGGAACTTTATCTTCTGTTATTTTCGTTATGCCTGGTTTATTAATGATGGGATATTGGAGTAATTTTCCTTTCTGGCTAACCTTTTCAGTTTGCGCTGCTGGCGGCATGTTAGGGGTATTATTTTCTATTCCATTACGTCATGTTATGGTAGTGAAAAGTGATTTACCTTATCCAGAAGGTGTCGCTGCTGCTGAAATATTAAAAGCTGGTTCGAAAACTAACGATAAAGAAGCAAATGATGGATTAAAGGATATCGTATTTGGCGGTATTATTGCCTCTACAGTGAGCTTATTTACTAATGGATTTCGTTTATTATCTGATAGCACTGCTTATTGGTTTACTGGTGGTAAATCAATATTTCAGATCCCAATGGGATTTTCATTAGCATTACTAAGTGCTGGCTATCTAATTGGTATTATTTCAGGAATTGCGGTATTAATCGGAACCATTATAGCTTGGGGATTTGGTATTCCAATCCTAAGTGCCCTTACTGATTATGATACTTCCCAACCTCTATCTAAAATTGCAATGGGATTGTGGGCCACAGATATTCGTTTTATCGGTGCAGGTACCATAGCGATTGCCGCAGTCTGGACATTACTGACTTTAATCAAACCAGTTATTGAAGGTTTAAAAACATCGTTAAAAACACTTCGCTCAGATATTTCTGTAAACGATATTGATCGAACAGATAGAGACTTGTCACCAAAAACTATTTTTATGATTATGGCTGGCATGTTAATTATCTTAGTTGCAACATTTTACTCTTTTATTTCTGATAGTGGTTTATCAACTGATATTGCTTGGTTGCTAGTCATTTGTGCAGTTTTATTTGCGTTTGTTATGGGATTTTTAGTTGCCGCTGCCTGTGGTTATATGGCTGGTTTAGTTGGTTCTTCAGCCAGTCCTATATCAGGTATTGCCATTGTTGCTGCTATAGCTATTTCACTAATATTGCTTGGCTTAAGTGAAACACATGGTATGTTATCCTCTGTAGAAGGAACTGACTTTATCACTGCATTAGCCCTATTCACAACTAGTGTTGTGCTATCAATTGCATGTATTTCAAATGATAATTTACAAGATTTGAAAACAGGTTATTTAGTTCATGCTACGCCATGGAGACAACAAGTAGCCCTTTTAATTGGTTGTGTTGTTGGTGCAATTGTCATTGCCCCTATTCTTGAAATACTCTATAACGCTTATGGTTTTACTGGTGCGGTTCCTCGTCCAAATATGGACCCTACCCAAGTATTGGCTGCACCTCAAGCAACTTTGATGACAACCATTGCTAAAGGAATTTTTTCTCATAATCTAGATTGGACAATGATCTTGATAGGTTTAGCGGTAGGCGCAACAGTTATCATCATTGACCTAATTTTAGCCAAAAAGAAAACTAAATTCCGTCTACCTGCTTTAGCTGTCGGACTAGGTATTTACTTACCACCAAGTATTACAATGGCTATATTTATCGGTTCATTATTATCATGGATAGTAAAACGTCAGGCATATGTGAAAGCAGAAAAACTAAATTTAGATCCAGAAACTGAGTTCAAAAAAGTAGATCGTAAAGCATCCTTGATTGCATCAGGCTTAATCGTCGGTGAAAGTTTAGTTGGTGTTATACTTGCCATTGTGATTGTCATTAGTGTCACTAATGGTGGTGGAGATGCACCTCTGGCAATATTCCCTGACTTAGGCAATATGTCTCAATATTTAGGATTATTTGTTTTCATTACGATCTGTTGTCTTATTATTCGCAGATCTTTGTCAGCACTTAAACGATAATATGATTATGATGCCCTTTATCAGGATACTGATAAAGGGTATTTATGACTATTTAAGGTTACGGCCTAAATTAAGTGTTAAGGCAATATTCATTGAGGTTTGATAAAGATTTGCTTTTGCCGTTGCTGATTCTAGTACTTCAGACAAAGTCGCAACTTTACTTAAAATACTAAACATGGCATTAATACCATAAGGATAAATGGTTTCAGCCTTGTCACCCAAACTACCAACAATAGCAATTACTGGTTTTTGGTATTTTTTGGCAATACTAGCAACCCCTACAGGTACTTTACCATTGATACTTTGGTAATCTAATCGCCCTTCACCGGTAATAACTAAATCTGCATTAGAAATAAGCTTATCTAGATTTAGTGCTTCAGTAATAATTTCAATTCCAGGCCTTAATTTAGCATTCATAAACGCTAATAAAGCAGCCCCCATTCCACCAGCAGCTCCCGTCCCTGGGGTAAATTCAATATCCATATTAAAGCTACGTTTTATTACTTGAGCAAAATGTTTCAGATTTTCATCAAGTAAACGAACATCATCTTGTGTCGCGCCTTTTTGCGGACCAAATATAAATGAAGCACCATTCGCACCAGTCAAAGGATTAGTAACATCACAAGCAACTTCGAAATCACAGAATTTAATTCTGTGGTCAATTTCACTAATGTCAATTTTATCAAGCTCGCTTAATGAAGCTCCACCATAACCAATTTGGTTACCGGCTTTATCAAGAAGCTTGACACCTAGAGCCTGTAGCATGCCAGCGCCACCGTCATTGGTAGCACTCCCGCCAATCCCAATAATAAATTTTTTACAACCTTTATCTAGTGCATCTTTGATTAATTCTCCAGTACCATATGAGGTCGTAATTTTCGCATCTCGCTTAGTAACAGGAACTCTTTCAAGACCACTTGCTGCGGCCATTTCAATTACCGCTGTTTGTCCATCTCCTGAAATACCATAAAAAGCCAAACCTTTTTCACCTAATGGGTCAGTAATCGATACTGTGATTTTATTTCCATTTAATGCATCAACCATTGCATCAACAGTACCTTCACCACCATCAGCAACTGGAATCAAAAAGTATTCAGCCTTTGGGTATACGTTTAAAAATCCATTTTTAATTATATTAGCAACCTCAATCGCACTTAGGCTTTCTTTAAAAGAATCAGGAGCAATGACAATTTTCATATTTATCCTTATGCAATTAGTCAAAGTATTGAGTATGTCGCCATACTCAATCTTAACCTTAATTATTTAATTTCTATTTTTGCTAAAGATTCATAGTAACGTGCTAATGCACTATGATCACAATCACCCAGACCATCAGTTTTTAGGGCTTGCATCATTTCCATTACAGATGCAGTTAATGGTAATGATGTTCCAACACCATGAGAAGTATCTAAAGCATTTTGTAAATCTTTGATATGTAAATCAATTCTGAAACCAGGTTTAAAATTACGATTTAAAACCATTGGTGCTTTAGCATCTAGTACAGTACTTCCAGCTAATCCACCACGAATTGCTTGATAAACTAACTCTGGATTTACGCCAGCTTTAGTTGCTAAAACTAATGCTTCTGACATAGCCGCAATGTTCAAAGCAACAATAACTTGATTTGCTAATTTAGTTACATTACCAGCACCAATTTCACCAGTGTAAACCACTGAACCAGCCATGGCTTTCATTATGTCATAATGTTTATCAAAGATAGCTTTATCACCACCTACCATGACCGATAAAGTACCATCAATCGCTTTAGGTTCACCGCCACTCACTGGCGCATCTAACATTACCAATCCTTTTTTAACGACTTCATCATGAATTTCACGGCTTGCCAATGGTGCAATTGAACTCATATCAATAATCGTAGTACCAGATTTAGCACCATCAATTATCCCATCTTCACCTAATACAACCTCTTTTACATGTGGTGAATTTGGTAACATGGTAATAATCACATCACAAAGTTTAGCAACTTCTTTAGCATTTACGGCACTTTGTGCCCCTGCAGCCACTACTTCATCCACTGCAGATTGATTTTTATCACAAACGACTAATGAATAACCTGCTTTTAACAGGTTTTTGCTCATCGGTTTACCCATAATACCTAAACCAATAAAACCAATTTTCATTTTACTCTCCTTTTTTTACGACTAAAATAGTATTCGTTACTTTAAAAACTTATCTGCTAGCGCTTGGGTTGAACTTCTTAATAAACCTAGATCATTACCTACAGCAACGAATGTTGCCCCCATATCAATATAATGATGAACATCAGCTTCTATTGGTGCCAAAATACCGCATGCTTTACCTTGTGCTTTAGCAACATCAAAAACATGTTTTATCGCTGCTTGCACTTCAGGGTGCTTAGGATTACCAAAATGGCCTAATGAAGCAGAGAGATCACTCGGTCCAACAAAAATACCATCAATACCATCAACTGCAGTTATTGCTTCAACATTATTAACTGCTTGTTGAGTTTCAATTTGTACCACAACACAAATATTTTGATTAATTTTAGTAAAATAATCAGTAATAGTGCCAAAGCCATTACTACGATGAGAAACAGAAACTCCTCTTACCCCCTCAGGTGGATAGCGGGTATAAGCTACTGCTGATTTGGCTTGTTCTACTGTTTCTACATATGGGATTAAGAAATTATAAAACCCAATATCAAGTAATCGCTTAATTAAAACTTGATCATTCCAAGCAGGACGAACTATTGGTGCACTACTACTATCTTTTAATGCCATCAATTGCGGTACAAACGTGGTAACATCATTAATCGCATGCTCACCATCTAGCAACAACCAATCAAAACCAGCTAAACCAAGTATTTCTGTTGAAATTGGATTTCCTAAAGCAGCCCAACAACCAATAAGTTTTTTACGTTCTAACATATCTTGCTTAAATTGGTTGTGGCAGGTTATTTTTTTCATAATTTACCTTTTAAATTCTCGAGTTATTTTTGATAATAATAGTTCAATTATCTAACCAAACATGGTTTTTTATTATCAAACTGCCAGCCAGGAATTAAATATTGCATGGCCATTGCGTCATTTCTGTTACCAAGACCCATTTTCTTAAATAACTCATGAGCTTTCATTACTTGATCCATATCAATTTCAATGCCTAATCCTGGTTTTTCAGGAACCTTAATTTTACCATTAATAATTTGTAATGGTTCTTTCGTTAAACGTTGGTTACCTTCCTGCCAAATCCAATGAGTATCCAGTGCAGTTGGATTGCCTGGTGCTGCTGCACCTACGTGTGTGAACATAGCTAAAGAGATATCAAAATGGTTATTAGAATGTGAACCCCATGTTAAACCAAATTCATGGCACATTTGTGCAACACGAACTGAGCCATTCATGGTCCAAAAATGTGGATCAGCTAATGGAATATCAACAGATTGTAACGATAATGTATGTCCCATTTGACGCCAATCGGTTGCAATCATGTTGGTAGCAGTCGGTAAACCCGTGGCCCGACGAAATTCAGCCATGACTTCTCGCCCTGAATAACCTTGTTCAGCACCACAAGGATCCTCTGCATAAGTCAAAGTATTTTTCAAATATTTACCAATACGAATCGCTTCCTCTAATAACCATCCTCCGTTAGGGTCAAGTGTTACTCGAGCATCTGGGAATTTCTTTTTAATTGCTATTACTGCTTCTGCTTCATCTTCTGCTGATAAAACACCGCCTTTTAATTTGAAATCGCGGAAACCATATTTTTCATAAGTAGCTTCAGCCAATTGGGCAATTTTTTCAGGCGTTAGTGCTTCTTCATGTCGTAGGCGATACCAATCACATTTTTCATCATTTTGACTTTGATAAGGTAAATCTGTTTTGTTGCGATCACCGACATAAAATAAGTATCCTAACATTTCTACTTCATCACGTTGTTGCCCATCACCAAGTAATGATGCCACGGTAACGCCTAAATGTTTACCAAGTAGATCTAACATTGCCGCTTCAATCGCAGTAACAACATGAATTGTTGAGCGTTGATCAAATGTCTGATTGCCTCGACCACCGACATCACGATCAGCAAATTGAAGACGCACTCGATTCATCACATTTTTATATTGGCCAATAGATTGACCAACAACTAATGATTTAGCATCTTCTAATGTCTTAGTAACCGTTCCGACGCACGGTACTTCGCCGACACCAATGTTGCCTGAGTTATCTTTTAGGATAACAATATTTCGAGTAAAATACGGTGAATGTGCACCACTTAAATTAAGTAGCATACTGTCATATCCAGCGACAGGATAAACATTCATTTCCGTTATAATTGGCGTTGATAAACTCATAATATTAACCTCTTAAATTTCTTGTATTTCTCTAATTCTGTTTTAACGAACCATGCAAGGTCGTTTACGATCAAACTGCCAACCAGGGATTAAATACTGCATTGCAATAGCATCATTACGTGCACCATTTGCTAATTTTTTATGTAATTCATGAGCATTCATAATTTGTTGCATATCTAATTCAATGCCTAATCCCGGTTTATCATGCAGTTTAATTTTGCCATTACTTATTTCTAATGGATTTTTAGTCAATCTGGCCTGTCCTTCCTGCCATATCCAATGAGTATCAAGTGCAGTTGGATTGCCTGGTGCCGATGCACCAACATGACTAAACATCGCTAATGAGATATCAAAATGATTGTTAGAATGGCAACCCCAAGTTAATCCCCATTCATGACAAAGCTGAGCAACCCGACTTGCACCAGTTAAAGTCCAAAAATGCGGATCTGCTAAAGGTATATCAACAGCTTGTAACATAATTGAGTGACACATTTCTCGCCAGTTAGTTGCAACCATATTCGTTGCTGTTGGTAGACCAGTGGCACGACGAAACTCTGCCATTACTTCACGTCCCGAATAACCATTTTCTGCACCACAAGGGTCTTCGGCATAAGTCAGGACATGGTTAAGCCCTTTACATAATCGTATAGCATCTTCCAATAACCAACCGCCATTAGGATCTAAAGTAATTCTAGCATCTGAAAAACGTTTTTTTAGCTCAGTGACCGTTTCAATCTCTTTTTCACCAGCTAATACACCACCTTTCATTTTAAAATCTTTAAAACCATAGCGATCTTTTGCTACTTCAGCTAATTCTATTACCGACTGAACTGTCATCGCTTCGCGGCGTCGAATGTTGTACCATTCATGACCATTTTTGAGTGGCTGGTCATAAGGTAGATCAGTTTTCTTATCATCACCAATATAAAACAAATAGCCTAAAACAGTTACTTCATCTCTTTGTTTGCCACCACCCAATAATTCAGCCACAGGCACATTTAAAAATTGCCCCATTAAATCTAACAGTGCTGATTCCAAAGCTGCTACAGCATTAACTCGTAGTTCAAATGTCCATGCACCTTTACCAAAAGTATCATAATCAGAATCTAAATAGCCTTGATGCATATCATTTACGATACGGTTAAGAATCGAAATAGGTCTACCTTCAACATGTGCACAAGCTTCCTTCAATGCATTTTCAATTGTTGAACCACCAGGAGCCTCACCAACACCAACATGACCAGCATTATCTGTTAATATAACAATATTACGGGTAAAGTATGGACCGTGAGCACCGCCAATGTTCATTAACATACTGTCATAACCTGCAACAGGTATAACTTGCATTGAAGTAATAATTGGCACTGATTGAGTATTCATACTACGATTCTCCATTTCATAAATTTGTTTTGTTATTATTTAATCCTTTTTCTTTAATTCCATTCGTTTAATTGGACCAACAAGAACTAAATAACTGAAAGCAGCAACAAACGCATGACCGGCAACAAATACTAATGCCCATTCAAAGCGCCCTGTCCATGCCACAATATAACCAATAATAATTGGAGAAATGATACTTGATGCATTACCAAACATATTGAATAAACCACCAGCTAGACCACTCATTTCTTTTGGCGCTGTATCTGCCATTACTGCCCAACCTAACGCACCAACACCTTTGCCGAAGAAAGCCATCGACATAAATAAAATAACTAGTCCAATTGAATCAACGTAATTACACATAATCATAGTCATTGAGAATAGCATACCTAAAATGATTGGTGTTTTACGGGCTATTGATAAAGAATTGGTTTTGCGCATAATGAAATCAGAAATAACCCCACCACTAATTCCACCAATAAAGCCACAAATAGCAGGAACTGCAGCAGCAAAGCCTACTTCTTTAATATTCATTCCACGCTGTGTTGCTAAATAAATAGGGAACCAAGTAATAAAGAAGAATGTTAAACAGTTGATACAATATTGACCTAAATAAACACCAAGCAACATTCTATTGGTCAATAATTGCCATAAATAACCTAATTTTGGACCTTCTTGTTTACCATTGTCTTTTTTCTGATCCATATCAACTAAAGCACCACCCTCAACGATATAATCAACTTCAGCTTGATTGGCTAAAGGATGATCTTTAGGGTTGCGAATAACAAACAAAGTAACAGCACTGACAAAAATACCCAATCCTCCCATAAAGAAGAATACTGATTGCCAACCATACTCATGAGTCAACCAACCCATAATTGGTGCAAAAATAACGGTTGCAAAATATTGTGCAGAGTTAAAAATGGCTACTGCTGTTGCTCTTTCTTTAGCTGGAAACCACGCGGCGGTAATACGGCTGTTTCCAGGGAATGAAGGTGCTTCGGCAAGTCCCATTAAAAAACGGAAGGTAAAAAGCATAATTAGTGCCCAAGCACCAATAAAAAAGTGTACAGTCCCTTGTAATAGAGTAAAAATAGACCAAAATAGAATACTTAAAAAATAAACTCGTTTAGAACCGAATCTATCTAGCAACCATCCTCCTGGTAATTGTCCTATTACATAAGCAATACCAAATGATGACATCACCCATCCCATGGCTGCTGCATCAAATCCTAGTTCCCCCGACATTGCTTTTCCAGCTATACCTAATGTTGCTCTATCGCCGTAATTAATAGCTGTAACTATAAATAAAAAAACGACCGTCATCCATCTGGCGTTAGTCCTTTTTTGTTTGGTTTTGTTTATTTCCATGTTTAGCTCCTAAACTTATAATTTCCTAAATTTAATTATTAAATATAAAAGGTATAGCTGAAGTAGAAAATAAATAGACTTTTTTACGTTTCTAAGATAATCCACTAATAGTAAATAAGTATGGGGGGTTCATCATAAAAATTCATTGGGTAAAAGCACAAAAAATAAGTGCAAATTACATTTATTTATATGCAAATACATAAATTAATGTTACGTTCTTCACAAAAATTTAATAAAACTACAAAATTTTGTGATACAAAGCGACTTTTATGGGTATTTTTATGATATTTAGCTAATTTATGAATTTATAATTGTGAATATGCACAATGCTATTTATTTTATTCGGATTTAAGATATAACGAAGAAATTATGAGAAATGTTATAAAATTTAATTTGCTATTAATTAATATCTAAAAAATTAATTAGCATAATGGGAGTTGAGTAATGGAGAAGCAAATTAACAAGCCGCTCTTTATCAAAATTAAAGAAATTGATAATGTTGCGATTGTTGTCAATAATAATGGATTACCCAAAGGTACAATTTTTGACAATGGACTACAATTAATTGAAGATGTACCTCAAGGGCATAAAGTTGCATTAAATGATATCAACCAAGGACAAGCTATAGTACGTTATGGTGAAATCATTGGTTACGCTAAAAAAGACATTAAACAAGGTAGCTGGATAAATGAAGCTGTAACACTAATGCCAACTGCGCCAGAATTGCATGAATTAGTAATAGCAACGAAAAAAACGGATCCATTACCACCTTTAGAAGGTTATACTTTTGAAGGTTACCGCAACAAAGATGGTTCGGTAGGCACTAGGAATATACTTGGTATTACCATGAGTGTTAATTGTGTTTCGGGCGTTGTTGAATATGTTGCCAAAATTATTGAACGTGATTTATTACCAAAATATCCTAATGTAGATGGCGTCGTGCCATTGACCCATTTATATGGGTGTGGTGTAGCCATTGACGCTCCAGCAGCTATTGTACCAATTCGTTCTATTCATAATTTAGCTAAGAATCCTAATTTCGGAGGCGAAATTATGGTGATCAGTTTAGGATGTGAAAAGTTACAACCAGAGAGACTACTTAAAGGTACTCACGATACCATTCCGATAAAATTAGAAGATGATGACCTTGTTACTTTACAAGATGAACATGGATTTAAAGCCATGGTTGACCATATTTTGCGTGTGGCAGAAAAACACTTACAACGTCTAAATCAACGCAAACGTGAAACAGTGCCTGCATCAGAATTAATCGTCGGAATGCAATGTGGTGGTAGTGATGCATTTTCTGGTGTTACCTCTAATCCATCAGTTGGCTTTGCTTCTGACTTATTAGTAAGATGTGGAGCAACAGTTATGTTTTCTGAAGTAACTGAAGTTCGTGATGGTATTCATTTGCTGACGCCAAGAGCAGCTGATGAAGAAGTCGGTAAAGCACTAATTAGAGAAATGCAATGGTATGATGAATATCTTGCTGCCGGAAAAGTTGATCGTAGCGCCAATACTACACCAGGCAATAAGAAAGGTGGCTTAAATAACATAGTTGAAAAAGCAATGGGATCAATTGCAAAATCAGGCACAAGTCCAATTGTCGAAGTGTTATCTCCTGGTCAAAGACCTACCAAAAAAGGTCTGATTTTTGCTGCAACGCCGGCTAGTGATTTTGTGTGTGGTGCTCAACAAGTTGCATCAGGTATCACATTGCAAGTTTTCACTACTGGCCGTGGAACACCATATGGATTAGCTATGGTACCTGTCATTAAAATGTCTAGCCGTAATATTGTCGCAGAACAATGGTTCGACCTTATTGATATTAGTGCTGGAGATATTGCTTTAGGCGAAGCAACTATTGAGGATATCGGTTGGCGACTTTTCCATTTAATCCTAGATGTGGCTAGTGGGCGCAAACAACCATGGTCAGATCATTGGAAATTATACAATCCACTAGCTATTTTTAATCCGGCACCAGTTACCTAAAAAACAATAAATTACATATAAATATATTATTAATTGCAATTCTAAATACACCTTAATTATTAAAAAATAAAAAGTGTATTTAGAATTTATTCGTTTCTGTCCAACTGTAATCCAATATATAATAATAATCGATCGTCAAATTTGGCTAGATTTAAACCGGTCAAATTAGCAATTTTATTTAATCGATATTCTAATGTATTACGATGAATAAACAGCTCATTGGCCGTATCACCATTTTGTACATTATTCTTAAACCATGTTTGCAATGTTTTTTGCAGTACGCCATTATTATCACCCATCCTTAATTTTTTCAAAGGTAATAATAATTCTTCAGCTTGCCAATCATAACTTAAACCATGTAATAAAACGGGAAGAATAAGTTCTTGGTAATAATAATTACGGATATTCGGCATTCTTTGCTTACCAATTAACATAGTTGTTTTAGCAGTTTGATAAGATTTAACTAATGGATAAGGATGTTGTTCAAAATAATTACCTAATGAAATTCGAATATCTAAATGAGTGGAATCTTTGATGGTAATCACTAATTGTTCTAATTTCTTTTTGTGCTCTAGTAAATCCCATCGACCATAACGATTTAAAGCAGGAATTAAAATAACTAACTCAGTAATAGATTTAATGGCAACTAAATTATGTTGGCTAACATGTTGTATTTGATTTTGTAGATGTTGCAATTCGCTCATAGCAGTATCAATACCTAATTGGCCACTATCGACTTCAATCATGCACACTACCCGCGGTAATTGTAAATTAATATCTAATCGTTTAACCCATTGCACCATACTTTCAGGCAAGACTTCTTTTTCAATTAGAGTAAGAATTAATTCTTCTTTTAAACGATTATCATAAGATAATTCTTGTAATAATTGGGTTTGTTCCATCATCATTTCTGCTGACATACAAACCAATTCACCAAATTGCCTTATATCGGATGGTTCACCAGTTAAACCAATAACACCAACGATACGATTATTAAGTTTTAATGGTAAATTGATACCCGGTTTAACGCCTTTCAGACGTTTAACCATTGTGCCATCAATTGAAACAGTCCTTTTTTGAGATATAGCCAGTATTGCACCTTCATGTAATTCTCCAATACGTTCTAAATCACCACTACCAATAATACAACCATCCCCATTCATTACATTGATATTACAATCAATAATTTTCATGGTTCTGTCAACAATCTGTTGAGCAATTTTGGGGGTTAGGCAATAAGAATTCATTACCATGTTAAATTTCCTATTATCATTTTGCATACGCTTTATTTTTTGTTAGCATAACACATTTTATATTGAATCATAGGTGACTTCGTCATGATAGTGTTTGATTCTATCCAAATTCGTAGAGGTATTAATCTACTTTTAGATAATGCCTCTGCAACAATAAATCCTAAACAGAAAGTTGGATTAGTCGGTAAAAATGGCTGTGGTAAGTCCACACTTTTTTCTTTAATTAAAGGTGAAATTCAAACAGATGCTGGCAGTGTTTCTATTCCTGCCCAATGGCAATTAGCATGGGTAAACCAAGAAACTCCAGCATTAGATACAGCGGCTATCGAATATGTTATTGATGGTGATCGAGAGTTTCGAAAATTAGAGCAAGATTTAGAGATTGCTTACGAAAAAAATAACGGTGAGCAAATTGCGCTTATTCATGAAAAACTTGATAACATTGATGCTTGGACTATCCGCTCTCGAGCAGCAACATTATTGCATGGTTTAGGTTTTTCCAATGAACAATTAACGTTACCAGTTAAATCCTACTCTGGTGGTTGGCGTATGCGACTTAATCTAGCACAAGCGTTAATGTGTCGTTCTGATTTACTGCTTCTTGATGAACCAACTAACCATCTTGATTTAGACGCAGTGATGTGGTTAGAAAAATGGTTAAGTAATTATCAAGGTACACTTATTTTAATCTCTCATGACCGTGATTTCTTAGATCCATTGGTTAATAAAATCATTCATATTGAACAAAAGAAACTATTTGAGTATACCGGTAATTATTCATCATTTGAGACACAACGCTCAGCAAAACTGGCTCAGCAACAATCAATGTATGAAAGCCAGCAACTTAAAGTTGCACATTTACAAAGCTATATTGATCGTTTTAGGGCCAAAGCAACTAAGGCTAAACAAGCTCAAAGCCGAATAAAAATGTTAGAAAGAATGGAATTAATTGCACCGGCACATGTCGATAATCCATTTCACTTTAAATTTAGACGACCAGAATTCTTACCTAGTCCATTATTAACCATGGAAAATATCGTTGCTGGCTATGGTGACAAAATTGTATTAGAACAAATTAAACTTAATTTAGTTCCAGGTTCTCGCATAGGTTTATTAGGTCGTAATGGTGCTGGTAAATCAACACTCATCAAGTTATTGGCAGGTGAATTACCACCAATGCAAGGTCAAGTTAGCTTGGCTAAAGGGGTACAACTTGGCTATTTTGCGCAACACCAATTAGAATATTTACGAGCAGATGAATCAGCTTTATGGCATTTAAAACAACTTGCTGAACCGAAAAATACCGAACAAGAATTACGTAATTATTTGGGAGGTTTTGATTTTCATGGTGATAAAGTTAGTGAACCAGTAAAAACATTTTCTGGTGGTGAAAAGGCTCGATTAGTTTTAGCGTTAATTGTTTGGCAAAAACCAAATTTACTGTTGCTTGATGAACCAACAAACCACTTAGATTTAGATATGCGACAAGCATTGACTGAAGCATTAATCGATTTTGAGGGGGCGTTAGTTGTGGTCTCGCATGATAGACATTTATTGCGTTCTACTACTGATGAGTTTTACTTAGTTCATGATCATAAAGTCGAACCTTTTAATGGTGATCTTGATGACTATCATAAATGGTTGACCGATGAGCAAAAGGCTGAAAATCAACCACAAGAAAAAGATAAACCAATAAAAAGGGAAAATTTACCTAAAGTTTCAGCGCAAGAACGTAAAGAACAGAAACGCAAAGATGCAGAAGCCAGAGCACAAATACAACCATTGAAAAAACAGTTACATAAAGAAGAACAAACTATTGCTCGTTTAAATAATCAGTTAAAAGTGATTGAAGAGCAATTGGCTGATTCATCGATTTACGAAACAGATAAAAAATCAGAATTAACACAATTATTACTTAATCAAAGTAATTTAAAGGCTGAATTAGATGAATCAGAATCAAAATGGCTAGAGCTACAGCAACAATTGGAAGAGTTTGAGGGAAGTTAACCATCAATTTAGCAAAATTTAAATGCCTAAAAACAAAAAATCACAGCATATAGCTGTGATTTTTTTAATTAGATGACAAATAGATTAACTTTTTTCTACTTGGCTAAAATCTAATTCAACCGGCGTAGAACGACCAAAAATAGAAACCGATACTTTTAAGCGGCTCTTTTCATAATCCACTTCTTCAACTACACCATTAAAGTCAGCAAATGGACCTTCGTTAACACGAACAAGTTCACCTGGCTCAAATAAGGTTTTAGGACGTGGTTTATCACCAACTTGTTGTAGACGATTCATAATTGCATCAACTTCACGTTGGCTAATTGGCGCTGGTCTATCTGATGTTCCACCAATGAATCCCATTGTTCTTGGTACACTTTTAACGAGATGCCAAGTCGCATCGTTCATCATCATTTCAACTAAAACATAACCAGGGAAAAATTTACGTTCACTTTTACGGCGTTGGCCGCTTTTCATTTCAACAACTTCTTCGGTTGGTACTAAAACTTCACCGAAAGAGTCTTCCATATTATGTAATTTAATATATTCACGTAATGATTGTGCAACACGTGCTTCATAGCCAGAATAAGCTTGGATCACATACCAGCGTTTTTGTTGTGTTTCACTCATATTAACGCCCTATTGAAGTTAGATAAAAGATGATTGAACGGAACAAAGAATCCATTCCCCAAAGCGCAGTACCAACAATAACGGTAATAACAGCGATTAATAAGGTTGTTTGTACAGTTTCTTTACGAGTAGGCCATACAACTTTTCTTAGTTCTTTTCGTGATTCTTGCAGAAATGTTATAAACGATTTTCCTTTAGTGGTTGTAAATGCAATAAATAAGGTTAAAAGCGAAACCACAACAACTGCAATAATTCGAACGATCGCATTTGGTTGATATATATCATTAGGTACAGAGAAATAAGAATTTCCCCAAACAATTAACGCAATTAATACTAGAACCAAAACCCATTTAAATTTGTCTAGAACAGTGCTTGTATCTTGACTCTCGTTACTTACTAGCATATAAAACCTATGATTATGTTATTTATAATATTATCCATTTTCCAAAATGCTCTTTCTCTAAAAACATTTTGCTAAACAGACTAGGTAAGAAAGGGTATCAAAAGATACCCTTTCTATGATCGCGATTGCTGAAATTATTTAATAACCTTAGCAACAACACCAGCACCAACAGTACGACCACCTTCACGGATAGCGAAACGTAAACCGTCTGCCATTGCGATTGGGTGAATTAATGATACTGTCATTTTGATGTTATCACCTGGCATTACCATTTCTACGCCTTCTGGTAATTCAATAGTACCTGTTACGTCTGTTGTACGGAAGTAGAACTGTGGACGGTAACCTTTGAAGAATGGAGTATGACGACCACCTTCATCTTTACTTAGAATATACACTTCTGATTCGAAATCTGTATGTGGAGTGATTGAACCTGGTTTTGCTAATACTTGACCACGTTCGATTTCTTCACGTTTTGTACCACGTAATAATACACCTACGTTCTCACCAGCACGACCTTCGTCTAGTAATTTACGGAACATTTCAACACCAGTACAAGTTGTTTTAGTTGTTGGTTTGATACCAACGATTTCAACTTCTTCACCAACTTTGATTACACCGCGCTCTACACGACCTGTTACTACTGTACCACGGCCTGAGATTGAGAATACGTCTTCGATTGGTAATAAGAATGGTTTATCAATGTCACGCTCTGGTTCTGGAATGTAGCTGTCTAATGCTTCTGCTAATTCTACAATTTTGTCTTCCCATGCTGCATCGCCTTCTAACGCTTTAAGCGCTGAACCACGAATTACTGGTGTATCGTCACCTGGGAAATCGTATTGAGATAGAAGTTCACGTACTTCCATTTCAACTAATTCTAATAACTCTTCATCATCAACCATATCACATTTGTTTAAGAATACGATGATGTAAGGTACACCTACTTGACGACCTAAAAGAATGTGCTCACGAGTTTGTGGCATTGGACCATCAGTTGCTGCTACTACTAAGATAGCACCGTCCATTTGTGCCGCACCAGTGATCATGTTTTTAACATAATCAGCATGGCCTGGGCAGTCTACGTGTGCATAGTGACGAGTTGGTGTATCGTATTCAACGTGTGAAGTATTGATGGTAATACCACGTGCTTTTTCTTCTGGTGCGTTATCGATTTGATCGAATGCACGAGCTTGACCACCGTATTTTTTAGATAATACTGATGTGATCGCTGCAGTTAAAGTTGTTTTACCATGGTCAACGTGGCCGATTGTACCAACGTTAACGTGGGGTTTTGTACGTTCAAATTTTTCTTTAGACATTTATCGTCCCTCAATGTAATACAAATCGGTGGTGATTCACCACATTAACCAAGTATCATATTTAGTTTTAACATAATACTAACTTAAAATTAGCTCTGAATGATACCAGATAAAGCCGTCAAGTGACAAGCTCTAAAGCAGTCAAATCTAATTTTTTTAGAAGGTTTAGGAAAGTAACAAGAATGGTGCTGATAGGCAGATTTGAACTGCCGACCTCACCCTTACCAAGGGTGCGCTCTACCAACTGAGCTATATCAGCAATTGGAGCGGGCAGCGGGAATCGAACCCGCATCATCAGCTTGGAAGGCTGAGGTAATAGCCATTATACGATGCCCGCATGTTCAAACTCGGCTACCTAAATGCTTCAATTAGCAATTGCTAATGTTAGATAATGGTGGTGGGGGAAGGATTCGAACCTTCGAAGTGTGACACGGCAGATTTACAGTCTGCTCCCTTTGGCCGCTCGGGAACCCCACCCCGAATCATTATAAACTGTTTACTTAGGAAAATGGTGCCGGCTGCCGGAATCGAACTGGCGACCTACTGATTACAAGTCAGTTGCTCTACCTACTGAGCTAAGCCGGCCTAAGTGCTGCGCATTATGTACTAGAACATTTAAGCTTGCAAGCAAAAAAAACATTTTTTTTATTGTTTGCTTAAAAAAAAATCAAAAAAACCAAAAAAGACTGAGATATAAACTATTTTAGAATTTTTTTTAATCAAGAAATATATGTTAAATTAATTCTTCTTTTACGCTTTTTTCTTGGTTTTAGTTACAAACTACTGTTTAAAAACGGTATTAATAGCAAAATTATTATAAATATTGCCCTTATATTGACGCAATACTATAACGAATTTCAAGCAGAATTTATAAGTTTAATAAAATTAAACAATAAAAAAGCCCGAGATATAAACTATCTCAGGCTTTTGCTAATCAAGAATAATATTTAAATTATTTCTTTTTTGGCGCTTTTTTCTTAGTTGTCGTTGCTGCTGCACCTTTAGCGGCAGTGTGAACAGCTACATCTTCACTAATATCACCTTTATCTTGATACGCACGACCATAGTAAGTATCAAGTAGAATTTGTTTTAATTCTGCAATTAAAGGATAGCGAGGATTAGCACCAGTACATTGGTCATCAAATGCATCAACTGCAAGTTGATCAACTTGAGCTAAGAAAGTTTTCTCATCTACACCAAACTCTTTGATAGAGAAAGGAATATCTAGATCTTTTCTTAATTGATCTAACCAAGCAATTAGTTTCTCAACTTTCTTCTCGTCTTTATCTGTTGCTACAGTTAAGCCAAGATGTTCAGCAATCTCAGCATAACGTCTTACAGCTTGAGGATAACCATATTGGCTAAATGTACCTTGTTTAGTCGGTTTATCCGTTGCATTAAAGCGAACAACATTACTAATTAACATCGCATTCGCTACACCATGAGGAATGTGGAATGCCGCACCAATTTTATGGGCAATTGAGTGGCAAACACCTAAGAATGATTGAGCAAACGCAACACCAGCTAAAGTTGCAGCATTATGCACTTTTTCACGAGCGATAGGATTTTTTGCTCCTTCTTTGTAGCTTGTTGGCAAGTAAGCTTTTAATAAACTTAATGCTTGTAATGCTTGACCATCAGAAAACTCGCTTGCCATAATTGACACATAAGCTTCTAAAGCATGAGTTACCGCATCATAACCACCTGCAGCACAAAGTGATTTTGGCATATTCATAACTAAGTTAGCATCGACAATTGCCATGTTTGGTGTAATTGCGTAATCAGCTAATGGATATTTTTGACCAGTTGCATCATCAGTAACTACCGCAAACGGTGTCACTTCAGAACCAGTACCAGATGTGGTTGTCACGCAAATTAGTTTTGCTTTTTTACCCATATTAGGGAAATGACAAGTACGTTTACGAATATCCATGAAACGCAATGCTAATTCGTCAAATTTAGTTTCTGGATGTTCATAAAGAACCCACATAATTTTCGCCGCATCCATTGGTGAACCACCACCTAAAGCAATAACAGTATCAGGTTGGAATGCTGTCATTGAATCAGTACCTTTACGGACGACACTTAATGTTGGGTCAGCTTCAACATCAAAGAAGGTTTCACAAATCACACCTTGCGCTTCAAGTTGATCAGTAATTTGTTTTGAGTAGCCATTATTAAATAAGAATTTATCAGTTACTAAAAATACTCGTTTGGCACCTTGCTCAATCACTTCATTTAAAGCAACTGGAAGTGAGCCACGTTTAAAATAGATAGAACTTGGTAATTTGTGCCATAACATGTTTTCTGCTCTCTTAGCGATTGTTTTCTTGTTAATTAAGTGTTTCGGACCGACATTTTCTGAGACCGAGTTACCACCCCAAGAACCACATCCTAATGTTAAAGATGGCGCTAAATCAAAGTTATACAAATCACCGATACCACCGTGAGCAGCTGGTTGGTTGATTAAAATACGACATGTTTTCATTTTACTGCCAAAATAAGCAACACGATCACGATTACTATCTTGATCAGTATAAAGTACTGAAGTATGTCCCATACCACCCATTTCAACGAGTTTTTCAGCTTTATCTACCGCTTCATTAAAGTCTTTAGCTTTAAACATAGCTAATGTTGGTGAAAGTTTTTCGTGAGCAAATGGTTCAGATAAATCCACTTTACTTACTTCACCAACAAGTACTTTCGAACCGGCAGGAACTTTAATGCCAGCCATTTCTGCAATCTTAGTTGCTGGTTGACCTACGATATTAGCATTTAAAGCGCCTTTATCATTTAAGATGATACCTTGAACAGCTTTTGTTTCTTTAGCATTTAAAACATAAGCGCCATATTGAGTCAATAAATCACGTACTTCATCATAAACTGAATCAACCACAACAATGGCTTGCTCTGACGCACAAATCATACCGTTATCAAAAGTTTTAGACATAAGTACTGATGCAACAGCACGTTTTAAATCAGCAGTTTCATCGATAATTACAGGGGTATTACCTGCACCCACACCTAATGCTGGTTTACCTGAACTATAAGCGGCTTTAACCATACCTGGACCACCAGTAGCCAAGATAGCTGATACATCATCATGATGCATTAATGCATTAGATAATTCGATAGACGGCTCATCAATCCAGCCAATAATATCTTTTGGAGCACCGGCTTTAATTGCTGCATCAAGCACAATTCGAGCGGCTTCAATAGTTGATTTTTTAGCGCGTGGATGTGGTGAAAAGACAATAGCATTACGAGTTTTTAAACTGATTAATGATTTAAAAATTGCGGTTGAAGTCGGGTTTGTAGTCGGCACGATTCCACAAATAATCCCTAATGGCTCCGCTATTGTAATGGTACCATAAGACTCATTTTCAGCAACAACACCACAAGTTTTGTCATTGCGATATTTATTAAGAATATACTCTGCAGCAAATAAGTTTTTAATAACTTTATCTTCTACAATCCCCATTCCTGATTCAGCAACAGCTTGCTGTGCAAGAGGGATTCGAGCTGCGGCTGCGGCTGTTGCTGCTGCCACGAAGATTTTATCAACTTGCTCTTGAGTATAAGTAGAATAAGTTTCCTGAGCTTTTTTAACTCGAGTCATTAACTCATTTAACTCATTCATATTGGTTACTGCCATAGATTTCTCCTTGAAAATTAAAAAATAAACTTGGATCGTTTGGCGTCTTCCTTGAACATATTTAAAGCATATTTATAATAGCAAAACGAAATTGTTGGATATCGTAAATCAGTTTTTTACTTTACACAATAAGATATTCACAAAAAATGAATGTTATTTAAAAGAGCAAATATTTTTATTGTTTTTTTGCTGATTAAAATTCAAAATTCTATTAATTTAATATCAAAGCATTTCAAAAAAAACAATTTACAACAAAGTAAAAAATATATTTTTTTAGCGTAAATAAATAATAAATATTATGTAATGCTTAACTTATTTAACACATAACTAACCGCCACAAAACCAAATGTTGCCGTGACAGTGCTGATTGCCCCAAAACCTGATTCACAATCCATTTTTTTTGCACCTTGCGCTTGGCTTTTCATTAAGCAAGTTTGGCCATTAGATGCCGGATAAGTAAATTGTTCAGTTGAAAAAACACATGGAATAGTAAATTTGCCTTTACTATCTTTGTTAAGTTTATAATCATTTTTCAATCGTTCACGCAATTTAGCCGCTAAAGGATCTTGAATTGTTTTCGCTAAATCGGCGATTTTAATTTGTGTAGGATCTTTTTGCCCCCCCGCGCCCCCGATTGTAATGACCTTTAATTTTTGTCGCTTACAATAAGCCAAAACAGCAGCTTTATCTTTGACGCTGTCAATTGCGTCGATAATATAGTTATAACGAGGATGTTGTTTAGAACCCAAATAATCATTAACGTTATCGGCATTAATAAAATCATCTATTTCATTAACAATACATTCAGGATTAATCTGTAAGATCCGCTCTGCCATCACCGAGGTTTTTGCTTTACCTATATTAGATTTTAAAGCATGAATTTGACGATTAGTATTGGTAATACAAACATCATCCATATCTATCAAAGTAATTTGTCCAATACCACTTCGAGCAAGCGATTCAGCGACCCAAGACCCCACACCACCAATACCAATGACACAGACATGAGCTTGAGAGAAACGTTGTAATGCCTGTTCACCATAAAGTCTAGCGATACCACTAAAGCGTTGAAAATAGAGTTCTGTTTTCATCATTATTTACTGATAGTGTTTATGTTTAAACACCATATACTCCTCAAACCTTTTTAGATGAGAATATTTATTCTCTTTTATTGATAACTTATCCATTAATATTATTCCTATTATACCTTTTCAAGAGTGAAACATTAATTTGTTTAGAATTATTGATATTAATTGGCATCCCTATAATTGACAATTAACCTGATGGTATTTGGTTTAACTAATTGTTTTTTTATAATATAAATCAAGAGCAAGAATTAATTAGCAAATAATATTGCATATATGAACAATTTAGAATAAGCACACTAAACATTGAATCTATGTTATCGATATGTTTTATGATGAGAAATAATTTGTAACTCTGCCCTAAATAAATATTTAAGGCAGAATCATAATAACTTAATTTTTAAAGGAGTGAATTGGAGCTGGAATACGCCCACCACGACTAATAAAATCACATGAACTAAATTTATTTACAGGCATTACTGGCGCATGGCCAAGTAAACCACCAAATTCAATATTATCGCCTACTTTCAAACCTACCGCAGGGATAATTCTGACAGCCGTAGTTTTATGATTAATTACGCCAATTGCTGCTTCATCAGCGATAATTGCTGAAATAGTTTCAGCTGGTGTATCACCAGGAATAGCAATCATATCTAGCCCCACTGAGCAAACGCAAGTCATGGCCTCTAATTTTTCAAGGTTTAGTGCCCCATTGTTTACCGCATCAATCATACCAGCATCTTCTGAGACAGGAATAAATGCACCACTTAATCCACCTACATGGCCACAAGCCATTACGCCACCTTTTTTCACGGCATCATTCAGCATCGCTAGCGCAGCGGTAGTTCCATGTGTTCCAACAACTTCTAGTCCCATTTCTTCTAAAATATGTGCTACTGAGTCACCGATGGCAGGAGTTGGCGCTAATGATAAATCAACAATCCCAAATTTAACCCCTAACCGTTCTGACGCTTCTTTACCTACCAATTGCCCCATACGAGTTATTTTAAAGGCTGTTTTTTTAATGGTTTCAGCAACAACATCAAAAGGCTGACCTTTAACTTTTTCCAATGCTCGCTTAACTACACCCGGCCCACTCACACCGACATTAATCACACAGTCAGCTTCACCAACACCATGAAAGGCACCAGCCATAAATGGATTATCTTCAACTGCATTAGCAAATACCACTAATTTCGCACAAGCCATACTACTATTATCGGCGGTTAAAGCTGCCGCTTCTTTAATAATTTGTCCCATTTGCTTTACTGCATCCATATTAATACCAGTTTGAGTAGAACCGACATTAACTGATGAACAAACTCGTTCGGTTTGTGCTAATGCTTGTGGGATTGATTTAATAAGAATTTCATCGCCTTTATGATAACCTTTTTGCACTAATGCAGAAAATCCACCTATAAAATTAACACCAACCGCTTTGGCTGCTTCATCGAGTGTTTTAGCAAAAGCAACATAGTCTTTATCGTCACTTGCGCCTGCAATCAATGATATAGGCGTAACCGAAATACGCTTATTAATAATAGGGATACCAAATTCAGAAGTAATTTGATCGCCAACTTTAACTAAATCTTTCGCTAATCGTGTAATTTTATCGTAGATTTTTTGACGCGCTTTTGCACCATCACTATCAATACAATCAAGAAGAGATATACCCATGGTTATTGTGCGGATATCAAGTTTTTCTTCCTCTATCATCTTAATTGTTTCGAGGATCTGTTTTGTTTCCATTAGTTCTATCCTTTCGTAAAAATATGAAATTGAGCTTATAAACGATGCATTGCATCAAAAATTTCTTCTCGTTGTATATTCACTTTAACTTTTAACTGCTCACCGGTATGTACTAAAGTATTTTTAACTTCATCAAAAGTGGCGTTAATTTTAGATAAATCTAATAACATAATCATGGTGAAATACTCATCCATGATAGTTTGGCTAACATCTAAAATATTAATATTTAATTCATATAACTTTTGGCTTATCCCTGCAATAATTCCTGTTTGGTCCTTTCCGATTACCGTTAAAATTGTTTTCATCACACTCTCCGCACAAATTTTATACACTTAAAAAATATTTATTGAGTTGTTTATAATAACACCTTCAAAAATTATCTAAATAGGAGTAGATTGTTTTTTTAATCAAAATAAAAAACAAAAAGATAAAATGAAAGGGCGTTATTATGGTGAATTATCAAAAATCCAATAAATTGGATCATGTTTGTTATGACATTCGTGGACCAATTCTTGATCATGCAAAAAAGCTTGAAGAAGAAGGTCAAACCATTCTTAAACTTAATATTGGAAATCCCGCCCCTTTCGGTTTTACTGCTCCAGATGAATTATTAGTCGACGTTATTCGCAACCTACCAACATCACAAGGATATTGTGATTCAAAAGGTCTTTATTCTGCTCGTAAAGCGATTATGCAGCATTATCAATCCAGAGGAATTACTAATTTAGATGTAGAAGATATCTATATTGGTAATGGTGTTTCTGAGTTAATTGTTCAATCAATGCAAGCATTACTTAATAGTGGTGATGAAATATTAGTACCAATGCCTGATTATCCACTTTGGACTGCTGCCGTTAGTTTATCTGGTGGTAACGCGGTTCACTATCTTTGTGATGAAGAAGCTAATTGGTCACCTGATTTACAAGATATCAAACAAAAAATCACCCCTAAAACCAAAGGGATTGTGATTATTAACCCAAATAATCCTACTGGCGCAGTTTATAGTAAAGAAGTTTTACTCGAAATAGCGGAAATCGCACGCCAAAATAATCTAATTATTTTTGCTGACGAAATTTACGATAAAATTTTATATGATGATGCCGTACATCATTCAATAGCAGCTTTAGCGCCAGATCTATTTGTTATTACTATGAGTGGTTTATCGAAAACTTATCGAGTTGCTGGTTTTAGGCAAGGTTGGATGGCACTGTGTGGACCCAAACAACATGTTAAAGGCTATATTGAAGGTCTAAATATGTTAGCTTCAATGCGTTTATGTGCCAATGTACCACTGCAACATGCAATTCAAGGTGCATTGGGTGGTTATCAAAGTATTAACGAATTTATTGTGCCTGGCGGTCGACTCTATGATCAATGTATGTTGGCATGGCGTTTATTAAATGATATTCCCGGCGTTTCTTGTACCAAACCTCAGGGTGCTTTATATCTATTCCCTAAGCTGGATCAGAAAAAATTTAATATTCATAACGATCAAAAATTAGTTTTAGACTTTTTGTTACAAGAAAAAGTACTGTTAGTTCAGGGAAGTGGATTTAATTGGCATAAACCAGATCATGTTAGAATTGTTGCTTTACCTCATACTGGAGAACTACAAGACGCTATAGCTCGATTCGCACACTTTTTATCTAACTATAAACAAGCATAATTTAATTCCTATATCCCTCTAATTATAGATAGGGGGATATTCAACTATTAAAAACTATTTTTTATTTCAACAAAGTATTAAATTGCTTAATCATTGCTTAAGCTTGTTATTTATTATTAATCATAAACAGTAACCAATAAAAAAGCGCCAAAAAGGCGCTTTTTTTCTAATAAATTAATTAAATGAATTATCTTTTTAATTCAGCTAATTTATTACGAATATTTTCAGCACGTTTTGCTGAAGATGGATGGCTGCTTAAAATTGATGCATCACCGCCACCTAATTTATCAAATGCAGTTGCAAGACCAGCTGGATTGATTTTTTTCTTAACTAAATAATCAAAAGAGAAATTATCAGCGTCTTGTTCTTGTGATTGAGAGAATTGAGCATTGATAACAGCTTCAGCTAAAGCACCTAAAGAAGATTTAGATAATGCTGCAACAGTACTGTTACCTGATGCCGCCGCTGCATCACGAGCAATTTCTGTTGCATAAGCAACTTGGATTGCTTTTTTACTATGACCTAAAGCTACGTGACCTAATTCGTGACCTAAAACGCCTTGAATTTCGTTATCAGTCATCATATCCATTAAACCACTGTAAACACGAACACAACCATTAGCCATTGCCCAAGCGTTAACATCTTTAGTGATATACACTTTATAGTTAACTGGAGTTCCATTGATATTATTACCAAGAGCTTTAGCAATTTTATTTAAGCGTTTAGTATAAGCACTTTTAGCTGGAGCAATTTTTGATTGAGCATCCATTTGCGCACATGATTGTTGGCTTAATGATTTCACATCATTATCACTGAGTGTTGCTGCTTTTAAACCTTTCATACCAAGACTAGTTAAATCACTAGCACTCATATTTTTACAGCCAGCTAAAGACATAGCTGCAACTAAAGGTAGTGCAACAAGCAATGTTTTTTGATGTTTTTTCATAATATTTTCCTTATATTAACAGACTTTACTTTCTTCTAACATAAATGTTAGATAAATTGAATTTTAACGCAACTTTAATAATAATCAACAAATAATTACTTGCTTAGAGATAATTAGCCATTTAGACTAGTGCCTCATTTTTTTGAGGAACATAATTATGCAACTGTCTGATTTCAATTTTACTCTCCCCAAAGAACTGATAGCAAAATACCCTTCAGAAACAAGAAGTTCTTGTCGATTATTAGCACTTGATGGCCATACAGGTAAAATTGAAGATAAAGTATTTACAGATATTGTTAATTATATCAATGCTGGTGATTTACTCATTTTCAATAATACTAAAGTGATTCCTGCACGGTTATATGGAAAAAAAGTATCAGGTGGAAAAATTGAAGTATTGATTGAACGATTGTTAGAAGGAAATCGAGCACTCGCACATATTAAAGCCTCAAAGTCGCCTAAAATAGGAGCAGAACTTATTTTAGGTGAAAATGAAAATATCCAAGTTACTATGGTAGCACGCCATGATGCATTATTTGAGCTACAATTTCCTGACGATGTGCTTAGCATCTTAAATGAAATTGGCCATATTCCATTACCTCCTTATATAGATCGCCCTGATGATGCTCAAGATCGTGAAGTATACCAAACCGTTTATAGCAAAGTTCCCGGAGCTGTCGCAGCCCCAACAGCAGGTCTTCATTTTGATAAACCTTTATTAGACAAACTTAAACAAAAAGGTGTTGAGATGGAATTTGTTACCTTACATGTGGGCGCTGGTACATTTCAGCCGGTCAGAGTTGAAAATATTGAAACCCATATTATGCATGCCGAATATGCAGAAGTTCCAGAATCAGTTGTGAAAGCTGTTTTAGACTGTAAAGCTCGTGGAAATAAAGTTATTGCTGTAGGAACAACATCGGTCAGAGCTCTTGAAAGTGCGGCACAACAAACTGGAACTATAGCACCTTTTATTGCTGACACCCGAATTTTTATTTACCCTGGCTATCAATTTAAAGTCATTGATTCTCTTATCACTAACTTCCATTTACCTGAATCAACATTAATTATGCTGGTTTCAGCATTTGCTGGTTATGAGAACACCATGAATGCTTATCAGTATGCCGTAAAAGAAAAATATCAATTCTTTAGTTATGGTGATGCAATGCTAATTACCAATAATAAATGATTTATATCTAGAATAAATCATTTATATTCAATAAATTAAAAATGGTTAATGATAATTCAACCTATCAACAATATTGGCCATTCGTTTTATTCTTGATGGATGTGAGGTAGGTTGATTTTTAGAATGAATTGGCATTTTTGTTAACATTTTGAGCAAACCAATTGGATCTATACTTTCTCGCACTAATAAATTAAAAGCATAACTATCTGCTTCAACCTCATATTGATGTGAGGTTTCTTCTTTTACAATAATTACAAGTTCATTAGCTTTGTCAGTAATTTCAATATAAGGAGCTTGTCGAAACAAACTTATCCCATGTTTTAGGGCTATATGAGCCTGTTCATGCGCAAGTACGGCTTGTAACTCATTATCTTCAAGTAATTTTATTAAACCACTATTTATTCGAATACAACCATTAGCTGTTGACCAAGCATTGGGGTCTGTATCAATATAAACCTTATAGTTTAATTCAATATTATTTATTCGTTTCGGTAAACTTTGGGCTATTTTAGATAATCGACGATTAAGATGATGATAATCAGGAGGAATAATCGCTCTATTGTCATTTTCAATACATGCTTGTTGACTAATTGCCAATATATCATTTTCCGATAAGCTTTTAACTCCTTCAGGTGAAACAATCGTTGGTGGTATTCTAGTTTGGCTTTGACATCCAACCTGCATAAGTATTACAACACATGAGATAAATAAAATAATAGATTTCAATGGTTCGAAAATCCTTACAAATATTGTCTAATTAAGCTTAGCACGATACACTAGGCGCCACTATTTAATAATACAAGTTTGTATTATAGCAATAATTGGCGCCAAACTGTTTATTTGGTCGCAAGAGGTTAATATAAAAATGAAATTTGAGTTAGATAATACTGACGGCTTAGCTCGTCGTGGCCGTATGAAGTTTGATCGTCGTGGAGTGGAATATACCGTTGAGACTCCTGCCTTTATGCCGGTTGGTACCTATGGCACAGTAAAAGGTATGACTCCTGAAGAAGTAAAAGCAACAGGAGCACAAATCTTATTGGGTAATACTTTTCATCTATGGTTAAGACCAGGACAGGAAATTATGCGCAAACACGGAGATCTTCATGATTTCATGCAGTGGTCAGGACCAATCTTAACCGATTCAGGGGGATTTCAAGTTTTCAGTCTTGGTGATATTCGTAAAATAAAAGAAGAAGGTGTTTATTTTCGTAATCCAATTAATGGTGATTCAATTTTCTTATCTCCTGAAATTTCAATGGAAATCCAATATGATCTTGGTTCTGATATTGTAATGATTTTTGATGAATGTGCCCCCTTTCCTGCTGAATGGGATTATGTCAAAAAATCAATGGAGATGTCCTTACGTTGGGCAAAACGTAGCCGACAACGTTTTGATGAACTAAATAACAAAAATGCATTATTTGGTATTGTACAAGGTGGTATACATCAAGAATTACGTGATATTTCAATTAAGGGTTTAACCGAAATTGGTTTTGATGGTTATGCGGTTGGTGGGCTTGCGGTTGGTGAACCGAAAGAAGATATGCACCGCATACTTGAAGGAACCTGCCCACAATTACCTGCCGATAAACCCCGTTATTTAATGGGTGTTGGTAAACCAGAAGATTTAGTTGAAGGTGTACGTCGAGGTATCGATATGTTCGACTGCGTAATGCCAACTCGAAACGCTCGTAATGGTCATTTATTTGTTACCAATGGAGTTATAAAAATTCGTAATGCCAAATATAAAGACGATACGACACCACTAGATCCGCACTGTGATTGTTATACCTGTAAAAACTACACAAAATCATATCTTCATCATTTAGATAAATGCGGTGAAATATTGGGAGCTCGCTTAAATACTATTCACAATTTACGTTATTATCAACGTTTAATGGCTGAAATACGCGAAGCGGTAGCAAATAGACGATATGAAGCGTTTGTTACTGAATTCTATCAACGAATAGGTAAAACACCAGCACCATTAGGTAACAAAGCCGAACAAAGTTGCTAAAATTTATATATCAACTATTGACACATTATAGTTAGCGCAGTATTATGCGCTTCCTAACGGCGAGTAGCGCAGCTTGGTAGCGCAACTGGTTTGGGACCAGTGGGTCGGAGGTTCGAATCCTCTCTCGCCGACCAATTTAATAAGAAAGCCTACTCGTTTGAGTGGGCTTTTTTATTACTACAACGATGCATTTGATTCGAACCGATAAGAGGTTCGAGCCGAGTAGAACGAGACAGCGTTGCTTTAGCAACGACCCGTAGGGCGAGCATAAAATGCGAGTCAATCCTCTCTCGCCGACCAATTTAATAAGAAAGCCTACTCGTTTGAGTGGGCTTTTTTATTATCATAGCTATTAGATTAATTCAAACTTAAAGTATTTCTTTAAACAATTAACTTTCTGGTTAAATTACAAACTATCTCTTAAACAAATTGTTGGTACCAGAGTTGATATTTCGAAACTTGAATGACCACCTTTATCTGTTAATTCATTCAATAATAAATTACCGATATATTCCCCTTTTTTCTTTGAAGGTAAAGAAACAGTAGTGAGTGTTGGAATGCTTACCTGACTAAATTCGCTATCACCAAATCCACAAACGGCTAATTGATAAGGAACGCGAATATGTCGTCTTTGACATTCATAGAGCACACCACACGCCAACTCATCGGTAGTACAAACTAATGCATCTATTTCAGGCCAGTTCAACAAGATATCAGGTAACAATGCACTACCAGTACTAAAATTAGCCGGTTTTGCCGGATTAATTATTCTATGGGTTGGCAAATGATTGTTTAACATAGCTTTATGCCAACCATGTAACCTTTGTTGAAAAACATGACATTGATGGTCAGCACAAAGTAAACCAATATGGCGATAGCCTTTTTTTATTACATGTTCAGTCAACATACACATTGCTAAACTATCATCCACTTCGATATGTATATTTGCCACTTCATCATACGACTTACCAATATTGAAAGTAGGAATCGTTTTATTGTTTAATATTTTTTCAACAAAATCATCATTTTCAATATAAAAGAGCAATATCGCTTCAAGATTATTACTATAGAGAGTATCTAATAGTTGTGATTCACGTTTATAGAAATAATAAGATTCAAATATAATTGTGGTATAACCTTCTTTTAGTAAATATGCTTGCAGTGAATTGAGTGCTATACGGGTTGAATCTTCATAAATTTTTGTAGTAATGACTGCAATAACTTTATTGGCAGAAGCTGATGCGAGTAAACTGGCTGCTATATTAGGCTTATAGCCTAATGTCTCAACTGCTAGTTGGATTTTTTGACGCAGTTTATCCGACACTTTATCTGGCGTTCGTAATGCTCTTGAAACAGTCATCGTACCAACACCAGCATATTTAGCGACATCAAATAAAGTTGTTTGACCTGTACTTCTGCGCTTTTTTGTATCCTGCATATCTGATCTCAACTAGAACTAACTAATAGTTAAATGTATACTCCAAAATTTCACAAAACAAATAATTACAATAAGTTAACTTACTAATTTAAATATTTAATCAAAAGAAAAGAGATTATTATAATATTATGCAATAACAATTTTTTTTCAAATATATATTAAAAATGCTATCCAAATCACAAAATAGGAAAATTATTGACTAAAAAATGATAGCGCTATCACATTTTTGTTTTTTTTAAATTATTATTGTTAGCCAATGTGTTAATTTTCTACTATCGTAATATTAACAGATAATAAATCAGTTTTTCGGAGGTAAAATGTTAAATCAATGGTTAACTGGTCAAACGGTAAAAATTGTTGATTCTGTCAAAGATTGGAAAGAAGCAATAGAGCTTTGCGCCACTCCATTATTAGAGAATCAATCAATAACACCAAACTATATTGATGC
Source organism: Gilliamella sp. M0320 (assembly GCF_016101635.1). NCBI lineage: Bacteria > Pseudomonadati > Pseudomonadota > Gammaproteobacteria > Orbales > Orbaceae > Gilliamella > Gilliamella sp. M0320. Next base: position 61,557 of record NZ_JACFQD010000003.1, on the reverse strand, counting down.
TATCTTTCAGCTACATGAATCAATTGGTCCTTACTATGTATTAGCACCAGGAATTGCAATGCCTCATGCCAGACCAGAACAAGGAGTAAATAATTTAGGATTATCGATGCTATTAGTTAAAAATGGCGTTAATTTTAATTCAGAAGAAAATGATCCTGTTTATTTAATTACTTTGTTAGCCGCAAGTGATAGCACTAGTCACATCGAAATGTTAACTCAGTTAGCTTCATTATTTGCTGAATCAAATGATGTTAATACAATTTTTAATGCTAAAAATAGCGATGAAATTTTAACAGTAATTGATCGTTATTAAATTCAAACCAATTAATATAAGGATAAATAATATGAAAATTATGGCTGTTTGTGGTTCAGGACTTGGTAGTAGTTTCATGGTTGAAATGAATATCAAAAAAGTACTCAAAAAATTAAACATTGATGCTGAAGTAACACATGCCGATCTTGCCTCAGCCACACCAGAACAAGCAGATCTTTTTGTGATGACTAAAGATCTAGCAGCAAGTTCTGGCATTCCACAAGATAAATTAGTAGTTTTAAACAATATTATTGATATCAACGATTTAGAGCAAAAACTCGTTGAACATTTTAATAAAGCCTAATTATGAGGTAATGCTATGATTCAAGAAGTAATTAAATTCGTTGTTGATATATTAAAAGTTCCAGCAATACTCGTAGGTCTAATCGCCATGGTTGGGCTATTAGCACAACGAAAATCATTTGCAGATACAGTTAAAGGAACGGTTAAAACAATTTTAGGTTTTTTAGTATTAGGTGGTGGTGCAACGGTTTTAATCAGTGCAATTACTCCTTTAGGTTTAATGTTTGAAGAAGCTTTTAAACTTCAAGGTATCATCCCTAATAATGAAGCCATCGTTTCAATGGCATTAAATGAATATGGGACAGCAACCGCGTTAATTATGGCATTCGGTATGGTTGCAAATATTATGGTTGCTAGATTCACATGCTTAAAATATATTTTTCTAACTGGCCATCATACTTTTTATATGGCATGTATGATCAGTATTATTTTGACCGTTGCTGGATTTGAAGGTTGGCAATTAGTATTTACTGGCTCATTGGTTCTCGGCTTGATCATGGCATTCTTCCCAGCTTTAGCCCAACCACAAATGCGCAAAATAACTGGCAATGATGATGTTGCATTCGGTCATTTCGGAACCTTAGGTTATGTATTAGCGGGTTGGCTTGGTTCTGCCTTTGGTAAAGGCTCACGTTCTACTGAAGAAATGAATTTACCAAAAAACTTAAGTTTTTTACGTGACAGCTCAATTTCTATCTCATTAACAATGATGATTATCTACTTAATTTTAGCTATATTTGCTGGCCCTGATTATATTCAAACAAACCTAAGTAAAGGAGATAATTATTTAGTTTATGCGATTATTGAAGCCATCACATTTGCGGCAGGTGTATTCATCATCCTTCAAGGGGTTAGACTTATTTTAGCTGAAATTGTTCCTGCATTTACTGGTTTCTCAGAAAAATTAGTACCAAATGCAAAACCTGCTTTAGACTGTCCTGTTGTTTTCCCTTATGCACCAAATGCAGTATTAATTGGCTTCTTATTTAGTTTTCTTGGTGGATTAGTTGGATTATTTGTACTAGGACAACTAAATGCTGTACTTATTTTACCGGGTGTTGTACCTCATTTCTTCTGTGGCGCAACTGCTGGCGTATTTGGTAATGCTATGGGAGGCCGTCGAGGTGCAATGCTTGGTGCATTTGCAAATGGCTTATTAGTGACATTCCTACCAGTACTTTTATTACCAGTTTTAGGGTCACTTGGTTTTTCTAATACAACTTTCTCTGATGTAGACTTTTGTGGTGTAGGAATTATTCTGGGCAATATGGCAAAATGGTTCAATAAAGATATTATTATGGGAATCTTTATCGCTATTTTTGCTTTGTTAGTTGTACATAATGCATTAACAAAACCTAAAAAAAGTAACAATGAAAAATAGATTATTATCTTTTCATTAAGTAACAATATGATGCCAGACTTGTTAGTCTGGCAATTTTATACTATTTCATCTTACTACAACTTAGCCTATCAACTTTCAACAACGTCGTTTATTTAATATACATGACAACATAATTTGTTTAAAATATTTAAGCAACTTTGTTAGGTATTTTAAAAAAGTTAATAATGACAAATAATCAAAAAGATATAATTGATATTAATAAACATCTTTGCTTAGTACCAGCAAATAATCAATATGCATCAGATATTTATAATATTATCGCTAGCAATAGAGAGTACTTTAGTCAATTTATGGCATGGCCTAAATTTGTAAAAAACCAAGCTGATACAGCGCATTTTTTAGATTCTTGTTGGTTAAAACATCAACAGAATGAAAGCAAAACCTATGTCATTTTATTAAAAGGTCAAGCTATTGGATTACTATCTTTTAATCAGATTGATAAAAATAATAAAACAGCTTATATCGGTTATTGGTTAGATGGTTCAATGCAAGGCAATGGAGTAATGACCGTGGCACTCAATGCATTAATAAAGCATTATGCTATGCAAAAAATAATTAGACGATTTGTAATTAAGTGTACTGTTTATAATGAGAAAAGTAATGCTTTAGCCAAACGCTGTGGTTTTAGTTATGAAGGTACTTTAAAACAAGCTGAATATATTAATGAAACTTTTCATGATCAAAATATTTATGGTTTGATTGTCGATTAAGTTTAATTATTTGCTGATAAAAAAACCGACCTAAGTCGGTTTTGATTAACAATTGTTTAGTAAATGTGTTTAACGATTATTTGATTATAAAATAACCGTAAGCGATTAAACCTAAAACAATAATAATTGAAGATATCGCAATCATATACTTGGTTTTGAATTGATATTTCTTCACTTCACCAAGTGAAAGTTCAATATGTTTATTTTTATTATCAAAATAGTAATAAAGAGGTAAACCAATTAGGGTTAACACTATCGAGGCTATCCCATTTACAGTTTGGTGAATTAACATACCGTATATAACATATCCAGCACCTAAAATAGCGATAAGAGGAATAACTGGGTAACCAATGACTTTATAAGGTCTTGGGATATCAGCAAATTTTTTCCTCGCGATAATTACCCCAATAAACGTTAATAGATAAAAAACCCAAATGGAGAACATCGAAATTTCAGATAAGCGATCAGCATCAAGTAGCGTTGAATAAAGGAATGAAAAAACAACCAATATAATAATTGCATTCACTGGTGAACGGCTATCGTCATCAATGGTACTTAAAAATTTTGCCCCAATAATAGTGCCTCGTTCTCCCATACTAAAAATAGTTCGAGATAAGGTCATAATATAACCATTAATACCACCAAGAATTGAAACCATAATACCAACAGCAACTAAATTACCGCCTAAATGTCCAAACATGCGCTGTGAAGCAACTGCTGAAGCGTCATGGCCAAGTGTAACCATTTCTTGTACTGGAAATATCTTGAACAGTGCAATATTGATACATGCATAAACAATTACTAAAAATATTATGCCTAGAATAATTGCTTTAGGTAATACTTTTGATGGATTACGAATTTCACCAGCAACAGAGGCAACTTGCGCCCATCCATCATAAGCAAATAGCGTCGCCAAGATTGCTACTGCAAATGGCGCATAAGTTTCAATACCTTGACCACTAGCATTAAATAATGCAACTTGACCATTACCTTTCCACAAACCAAATATTGCTAATAACAAAATGGGAACAAGCTTACAAAAGGTAGCTATGGTTTGCAGATATCCAGCCTGTTTTACGCCTATTGAATTAATGCATGCAATAAGCCCCAAAACACCAGCGCTTACCGCCATACGATAGGCATCATTGATCCCAAATAATAAACAAAATACTGAGCTAAAATAACCAACCAAAGCACCAACTAAAGATGGCGCAAAAAGCACAGTGATCATCCAACCATATAGATGAGAAACTTTAGCTCCATAAATTTTTTCTAAATAAACCAGCATGCCCCCAGTTTTTGGGAACATAACACCAAGTTCACATAACGTTAAACCACCACAAATTGAAAAAATTCCACCAATAATCCACGCTAACAACGCAAAATTATAATCGCCAGCGACTTCTAATACAGCAGGTGGTTTCATAAATGCACCTGCGCCTAAAACCATTCCAACAACTAGTGATAATGCGGAAACTAAACCAAGATCTTTCCGCAAATTATTCTCTAAATTGTGTTCAGACATAAATAACCTCTTAAACTGATCAATAAAGCAAAACTTGCCTATAATAGGACTTTATTTATAAAAAACAAGCAAGATTAACTTTAATCGAAAAAAGCTTTCCAAATCAGAAATTATTATCAATAAAAAAGTCAGCATAAAGCTGACTTTCAATGAGTTAATCACTTAATAATTACTATTTTTTCTTCATTTTCATATCAATAACCATACGACCACGAATTTTACCTGCTTTCATCTCGTCAATCATATCATTGATATCTTCAAGAGGGCGTTTTTCAACCATTGGTACAACTTTACCTTCGGCACTAAAACGAAATGCTTCCGCTAAATCTTCTCGAGTACCAACTAATGAGCCGAGCACTTGAATACCATCTAGAACTGTCTTAGGAATACTTAAATCCATTGTTTCAGAAGGTAGACCCAGAGCTACAACTCGACCTAATGGACGTACAGAACCAATAGCCTGATTGAATGCTGTTTTAGTAACTGAAGTTACCACCGCACCATGCACACCACCATCGGTATGTTCTTTTATGTAAGCACCAACATCAGCCACTTTTTTAGGATTAACCACTAAATCAGCACCAAGCTTCTTACATAACTCTAGCTGGCTATCACTGTTACTAATCGCAACAACTTTATTGTTAAAAACATTTTTACCATATTCGATAGCCAAAGTACCAAGTCCACCAATACCAAAAACTGCTAGCCATTGACCAGGTTTAGTGTCAGCAACCTTAATTCCTTTATAAGTAGTTACACCTGCACAAGTCACACTAGTTGCTTGAGCTGGATCTAAGCCATCTGGCACTTTTACCGCATAATCAGCTTTAACAATACATTGTTCAGCCATACCACCATCGACAGTATAACCTGAGTTTAAAGCACTTCGGCAAAATGTTTCGTTACCAGATATACAATATTCACAGGTACCGCAACCTGCATGGAACCATGCAATACTAACACGATCTCCAACCTTCAAACTTTTTACATCAGGTGCAATTTTAGTCACAATACCCACACCTTCATGACCAATTACTCGACCTGGTTTTTTACCGAAATCGCCAGCAGCGACATGAAGATCAGTGTGACAAAGCCCACAATACTCAACCTCAACCAAAGCCTCCCCTGCCTCTAATGGGCGAACAGGAACGTCTTTAATTTCAACTTGACCATCGCATTCTTGTCTAATAACTGCAGCTTTCATTTGTTTCTCCTAAAATAATTACAATTTAAAAATATCACTGGATTCATTTTAAACTATTTATTTAGAAAAAATATGCGCTATTTCACATTTATCAATAAAAATGAGAATTATTCATTATTCCTTTCTATGTACAGCCCTAAATTGTTAAATAGCAAACCTTGATAATTATAAAGGTCCAACAAACTGGATTCATAACCAAACATATACCTAAAAAATAATATAAATATGCGATATTGATATCGCTCATCTTTACTAAAAATTTTTATAGTTAAGGCTTTCAATTAATTTTTATGCTCATGACAGAATTAAATCCATTTATTAACAATTTAGCGGTCGGTGTTGGAATATATAGTTTATATAAACTGGATAATAATGACTTCGTAGCAGGATTACAGCGTAGTGTTAAAGCTGGTGTAATACGAATAGTTGAGCTTGGCAAGAATCAGTGAAATAGTCTAGATATGATTTTTGAGGAACATAAAAACCCTGTTCCTCAAAATTTTTCTTTTCCCATTGAGGTTAAGCAATATCTTTCGCCACATATTTTTGGCTATTGTTATTAACTAATAAGAATAGTCCAATTAAAGCACCTAATACAAATAATCCAACCACATAAATTGCCGGTGCCATTTTACTAACAAAATCACTAAAAAATGAAATCAGTAATGGGGTTAAACCACCGGCAATAGCATAAGCCATATTAAATGAAAATGATACGCCACTATAGCGAACCTGAGTTGGGAATACCTTAACCATAAAATAAGCAAAAGAGCCAACAATTCCGACACTAGAACCGGCTAAGAAATAAGTGATAAAGAGAAGATTTGCGTTTTCTAATGATAAATAAAATATAGCAATCATGATAGCAGCAATACTACAACCAATAACCAGCACTTTGCCCATTGCAAATTTATCCATCATCATGCCATAAAACGTACAACTAATGATAAGTCCAATGATAGCTAATATATTACCTTGTAAAGCGTCAATTGCAGAAAAACCAAATTGCTTTTGTAATAAAATTGGGGTCATTAACATTATTACCATAATACCGGCAGATAACACCCAAGTCAGTAACATTGATAAAATAGTTTGTGGTAAATACTGGGTTAAAACGGTTATCACAGGTAATTTTTTAGATAATTCTTCATTCTTACGTTTTTGAATTTCTAGAAAAATAGGTGTCTCTTTTAACCAACGGCGAAGATACATGGCAATTAAGCCAAAGATACCACCAATAATGAATGGAATTCGCCAACCCCAATCGTTCATTTGTTCTATTGATACACTTTTACTCATTATGGTAGATACTAATGAACCTAGCAAAATACCTAAACTTAAACCACTGGTTAAAATACCACAGGCTAGGCCAATTTTATTTTTAGGAACATGTTCAGCAACAAATGTCCACGCCCCAGGCACTTCACCACCTACCGCAAGCCCCTGGCATAATCGCATCATTAAGAGTAATAATGGCGCAAAAATACCGATATTGGCATAAGTAGGTAAACAACCAATAAATAATGTTGGTAACGCCATTAATAGAATACTAAGTGTAAACATTCTTTTGCGGCCAAACATATCACCAAAGTGAGCCATCACAATACCACCAAAAGGACGAATCAAATAACCAGCAGCAAATATGCCAAAAGTTTGAACTTGACTTAACCATCCTGGCATATCATCCGGAAAAAATAGATGGCTTATCGTAATTGAAAAAAAGACAAATATAATAAAATCATAAAATTCTAATGCACCACCTAATGCTGATAGAGCTAAGGTTTTATAATCTTGATTATTTAATGTTCGCACATTTGTAACTATTGTAGAATCTGGCATAATCATCCCTGTAAACATTTTTTTACAAACAGTCTATTAATCTGTACTAATATACCGGAACAAATTGCCATTTAAAAGAAAATATCAAAAAGTTCACACAAAATTAAAACTAGCACTAAATGATTAATAATTAGCCAAATAAAAACCTACAATGAAAAAATCTTATTAAATGGAGAGTTTTAAAATGGCAACAAAACGCATTTCTCGTGGAAAATTCAACCGTATGCAACAATTATCTAACCAAGATGGCGTAATTGCAGCATTAGCAATCGATCAGCGTGGTTCTATGGTAAAAATGATGCAAAATGCTGTAGGTCAAGAACGTTATCATATTGATATGGTGTATGAATTTAAAGAGCTTGTTTCTCAGGAATTAACCAAATATGTTAGTGCCATTTTACTGGATGAAGAACTCGGTTTTAAAGGCATGGCAGCAAAAAATAAAAATGCTGGGTTAATTATGTCTTATGAAAAAACTGGCTACGATACCAATACACCAGGACGTTTACCAGATATTTTACCGGAAGATTCACTTCAACGTTTATTAAAAAAAGGAGCTGATGCCGCAAAAGTACTGGTCTATTATAATCCTGACGATCCGCAAGATATTTTAGATAAAAAACACGCCTTTTTAGAACGTTTAGGCAATGAAGCGAGAGCGGCTGACATTCCAGTATTTGTTGAGCCTATTGTTTATGATAATGTGGTAACTGATGATAAAAGTCCTGAATTCGCAAAAATAAAACCACAAAAAGTTATCAAGACAATTGAAGAATTTACTAAAGATCACTATTACATTGATATTCTTAAAGTAGAAGTACCCGTATTATTTAAAAATGTTGCAGGATTTAATGATAGTAATCCTGTAGTTTATTCACAACAAGAAGCTGCCGATTATTTCAAACAAGCAAGTGATGTTGCGACTCGTCCTTTCATTTATTTAAGTGCAGGCGTACCAACTAAAACTTTCCATGAAGAACTCATTTTTGCCGGAGAGCACGGCGCCAAATATAGCGGTATTCTAGGAGGTCGAGCTACTTGGTTTGAAGGTATTGAAGCATATGCTAAAAATGGTAAAGATGGCTTAAAACGTTGGCTTGATACTATTGGACGTGAAAATGTTGAACAACTCAATAAGATTTTAAAACAATATGCAACCCCATGGTACGATGTATATGGTGGTAAAGACAAAATTGAAATTATTGATCTTAAATTAAGTAATTAATCGTTTTTGTAGAGATTTAAATAAATAACTTAAATAACAGATAAGAGTACAAGTTTTATTCCTATTTTTCTTGTACTCTTGTTATTAAATGAACAATTTGCATATTAGTTAATCATCAGTTTTGTATACAATAGGATTCTACTTTTTGTTAAACCGCCTGATCAAAAAACAGGTTTACCTTACTTAGTTCAGCCATTGACTCTAAATAGGCTTTAATTTTTGTAGGAAAAATGAGACCTTTAACACAGGTTAAATTGCGTAATATCGGAAATAAACATATATCATCCCAAGATAATGTGCCATTACATGCATTCGATGCCACAATTAATGGTTCAAGCTGATTTAATAAATCAGATATCTTAGCAATTAATGCATCAGTTTCGGCAAGGCAATCAGCAAACGAACCCAATTTTTTACTCTTATTTGTAATAAAATTATCAATAGCAGCTTGAGTGGCAAATTCAGCTAAGCCTAATTTTACATATCGTGGACACTCTAACTTATAATCATATTGTTGAAATTGTTTAATTAATGCTTCAATTTCTGGATTTTTAACTCCACTTAAGATAGGGCCTTTACCATAATTACTATCAACATAAGCAACAATATCAAGACTTTCTGGCATATAGCTACCATCTTCCTTTTGTAAGATTGGCACCATTTTTTCACCAATCATACTTGTCGGTGATTTAACATCATCGCTGAGAAAGACATGCTGTTCAACTGGAATATTTTTTAAACCAAAAATCATTCTTGCCCGTACGCAAAAAGGACAATGTTCATAAATATACAATTTCATATTCTTCTCCTAAAGCAATCAATGATCCATAACAAAAGAGCCAGCCCTAAAAACAGTATAAAAACCGATCCTGCAGCATATAGCGCTTTAACATATCCAACCCTAACCACATTAATAAAAGGATATGGATATTGATTAGTAAGATAACCCCGTATGAAAATATAAATACCATAAATTAACATCGACAAAAACGAACCAACAATGACATTAAACTGAATTCGTCGAAATGGTCCCCAAACTAACCAACTTAATATACCAATAACCGGTAGAATCACATGTAAACTTTCATTGGTAAACTGTAATAAAGTATTAGGTGGTTTATGTATTCCCCTCAAAATTAAGTTATAAACTATTGCGGTTATAATCACCCCGACTAAGCCATTTAGTCGTATCACCTTGAAACTATATCGATTACAGTTGGGATTGAAAGTTAAACATAGACAACTAAATGCAAACATTAGATTGGAAAGTACCGTAAAAAAACTGTAGTAAAATATTATTCGCCCAGTTGGGGTACTTGGTTGCCAAGGTCTTAGCTGCGTATGCCAATAAATATAAGTTTCAATACCAATAATAAAAAAAGCATATAATGCAATAAAAAGATTAATATTTCGTTTTAACATAACTTATCATAAAAAATAACAGATAATTCAGTATATAGTAGGCAATAGAAAAGATACAAAATATTATTGCAATATCAACTAAAGTTAATGTTTTCATTGACCAAACATTCAATTTTATGCATTTCAATTGCAATAATAATGTGACAACTTCAAGTTATTGACAGTTAGTATATAATATTAACAACTATTGAAAATGAGTTGGTTTTTAATGTCTGATAAAGATATATCATCACAAAATAAAATATTAATTGAACAATTTCTAGACTCAATCTGGTTAGAACGAAATCTTGCTGAAAATACAATTGAATCTTACAAACTGGATCTATTCGCACTAAGCCAATCACTACAATTACAAAAAGTTAACTTTCTCACGGCACAATCCACTAACTTACAGGAATTTTTACTACAACGAGTTAAAGATGGTTATAGAGCAAGTAGTTCGGCACGTTTATTGAGTGCGACTAAACGTTTTTTTCAATATTTATATCAAGAAAACTATCGTACCGATGATCCATCAGCTATATTATCATCACCCAAATTACCCAAAAAGTTACCTAAAGACTTAACTGAATTACAGGTTGATGCTCTATTAGAATCACCAAGTATTGATGATCCAATTGAACTAAGAGATAAAGCTATGTTAGAAGTGCTTTATGCTACAGGATTACGAGTCTCAGAATTAGTTAACTTAGAAATTAGTGATATCAGCCTAAGGCAAGGAGTAGTGAGAGTTATAGGCAAAGGCAACAAAGAGCGTTTAGTTCCTTTAGGAGAAGAAGCAATCTATTGGCTTGAATACTATTTCAAATATGCACGCAATGATCTACTAAAAAATGGGCCAGTTGATGTACTTTTTCCAAGTCGTTTAGGCAAGAAAATGACACGACAGACATTCTGGCATAGAATCAAATATTATGCCATACTAGCAGGCATTAATATCGAAGCCCTTTCACCTCATGTACTTAGGCACGCCTTTGCAACGCATTTGCTTAATCATGGCGCCGATTTGCGAGTAGTACAAATGTTACTAGGGCACAGTAGTTTATCAACTACACAAATTTATACACATGTTGCAACAGAAAGATTAAAACAATTGCACAGCAAACATCATCCTCGTGCATAACAGTTTATATAACTAAGGATAACTGAATGAAAAAATTAGTCATAAGTTTAGGTTTAGCATTAATCTCAACTTCAGTATTAGCCAATAACGCCGATATCACCAAATCGATGGAAAAATTAGGTTTTTCTAATAAAGAAATTACTATCGAAAATAATCCAGTACAAGGATTGAAAAGTGTTATCACACCTGAGGGTATTTTCTATATAACAGATGATGGTAAATTTTTAACTCAAGGACCAATCTATAGTCTTGAAGGTGGTGAACCAGTAAATATTGCCAACAGTAATAACTTAAAATTAATGAAATCAATTGAAAAAGATGCCATTGTTTATAAAGCACCAAAAGAAAAATATATTATTTCAGTTTTCACCGATTATACTTGTCACTATTGTAAATTACTTCATGAAAATATAAATCAATACTTAGATGCAGGTATCTCAGTGCACTATTTTGCATTTCCTCGAGCCGGTGCTGATAGTGATGTAGGCAAAAATATGCAATCTATTTGGAGTGTTGCCGATCGTAAAGCTGCTTTTGATAATGCCTATAAGGGTAATTCAATTTCTCCGGCGAATAGTATGGTGCCTTACGTAACACAACAATTTAATGTTGGTAAAAAATTAGGTATCAGTGGTACCCCAGCATTATTACTACCGGATGGGCAATTAGTTTCAGGCTATGTTCCTGCTGATAAATTAATCGAAATATTAAAAAAGAAAGCTAAAAATTAGTACTTTATAATTTCTAATAATTAAAATTCAGATAAAAATAAGAATGTATGTTAGCGCACATGCGCTAACATTTAAAATATGAAAAGTAAATTAACACACCGCCAATTACCTGAAGTACTACCTAAATTGTCACCAGATATTCCACTCTTATTGCAACGAGTCTATGCATTACGTGGAATAACATCTATGCAAGAATTAGATTATACCACTCGTAATTTATGCAACTATGACAACTTAGATGGTACCCATACTGCTGTCGAAATTGTTTATTCAGCTATGCAGAATAATAAACGGATTATGATTGTTGGTGATTTTGATACTGATGGCGCAACCAGTACTGCATTAATGATAAAAGCATTAAAAAAGATGGGATGTAAACATGTCGATTATATCATTCCTAATCGATTTGATGATGGATACGGTTTAAGTATAAGTGTGGTAAAAAGAGCACTGTCAAAAAAAGCCGATCTGATTATTACTGTTGATAATGGTGTTTCGGCTATTGAGGCGGTTGAATTTGCAAAACAATCAAACTTAACTGTAATAATTACAGATCATCACTTGTGTTCAGAGCAATTACCAGCAGCTGATGCTATCATTAATCCTAATTTACCAAACAGCTCTTTTCCATCTAAGCACTTAGCTGGTGTTGGTGTAGCATTTTATTTTATGTTGGCATTACGGGCAAAGCTGCGTAAAGAAAACTGGTTTGCTAGCAATAAGTTAGCAGAATATAACATTACCAACTTGCTAGACTTAGTTGCGCTTGGCACGATTGCCGATGTGGTAAAACTTGACCGCAATAATCGTATATTGGTTCATCAAGGAATTAGCCGTATTCGAGCCGGTTATTGTTGTGAAGGAATCAAAGCATTATTAGATATCTCTAGACGAGATCCTCTTACGTTAACTTCCACAGATCTTGCCTATTACATAGCCCCAAGGCTAAATGCAGCTGGGCGAATGGATAGTATGTCGCTTAGCGTGGAATTACTGCTATGTGAAGATTATGATAGTGCCATTAAACAAGCAACCGATCTTGATACACTTAATCATGACCGGAAACTGATTGAACAAACAATGTATCAAGAAGCGTTATCCTATATTGAACAAGTAGAACAGAAAAATTCTACTTTTCCGAACGCATTAGTTGTACATCATCCGCAGTGGCATCAAGGTATTATCGGTATTGTATCGGCACGTTTGAAAGATAAACATTATCGTCCAGTTATATGTTTTGCCTCTACTGAAGATGGATTATTAAAAGGTTCCGGACGATCAATAGAGGGGATTCACTTACGAGACATACTTGATAAACTCAATGAGAGATATCCCGATATTCTAGTGAGCTTTGGTGGACATGCCATGGCAGCTGGATTAAGTATTCAAGAAAAAGATTTAGACCAATTTAGCGCACATTTTGAAACATTGATAACTGAACAACTCGATTTAGATGTACTCGAACAAATCATTGAAACCGATGGTGAAATTGATAATCAAGATTTTAATTACTCAATAGCTAAACAATTAAAAGAGTCTGGTCCATGGGGTGAAGGATTTACAGAACCAACATTCGATGGTGATTTTATTGTGCATCAACAACGTTTATTTGCTGAAAAACATCTTAAATTAGTATTAGAACCAAAAAACGGTGGTCCAATTATTGAAGGCATATGTTTCAATGTAAATTTAACCCAATGGCCAGATAATACAATAAAAATTGTAAAAATTGTCTATCAACTAGATGTTAATGATTTTCGTGGTAATCAGGCGGTAAAATTGATGATTAGACATATTTGGCCTATCGCATAAGCGAGTAAAATCGACTATAATTATAGTTTTCTACAAAAATCAAATCAGTTAACTAAAAAATACTGGCAACAGATAAGTATTATCATCAGTACAATATTTTATACAACATTAAGGACCAAAAAATGCATATTCATATACTTGGGATTTGTGGCACATTTATGGGCGGCATTGCATTAATCGCTCGCTCATTGGGTCATAAAGTCACGGGTTCAGACAAAAATGTTTACCCACCAATGAGTACGCTACTACAAAAAGAACATATTGATATTATTGAAGGAGATGATCCTTCACAATTAAACCCTATTCCGGATCTGGTAATTATTGGTAATGCCTTATCAAGAGGCAATCCTTGTGTTGAATATATTTTAGATAACAACATTCCTTATATTTCTGCTCCTCAATGGCTACATGACAACGTTTTACGTGAACGATGGGTAATCGCTGTTGCTGGAACGCATGGTAAAACAACAACAGCAGGTATGGTTAACTGGATTTTAGAGAAACAAGGCTATAACCAAGGTTTTGTTATTGGTGGCGTACCCGGTAATTTTGAAGTATCAGCAAGGCTAGGTGAAGGTAACTTTTTCGTTATTGAAGCCGATGAATATGATTGTTCATTTTTTGATAAACGTTCTAAATTTATGCATTATTGCCCAAAAACGTTAATTATGAACAATTTGGAATTTGATCATGCAGATATTTTTGATGATCTCAGTTCAATTCAAAAACAATTTCATCACTTAGTTCGTTTAGTGCCTAGTAAAGGGTTGATAATTTCCCCGCAAGAAGATGTCAATTTAAAACAAGTTTTAGCCAAAGGTTGTTGGAGTGAGCAATCATTCACCGAATCAGAAAATGGCTGGATGGCGAAAAAAATCGCTAATGATGCGAGCCAATTTACTGTTTACTTTAACAATGAACAGGTTGGTGAAGTTAACTATTCTCTTGTTGGTGAACATAATATGCATAATGCCTTAATGGCTATTGCAGCGGCACATAATGTCGGTATTAAACCAGCTGATGCTTGTTTAGCACTTGGATCGTTTTTAAATGCCAAAAGACGTTTAGAGTTATATGGCGAAGTTAATGATATTGAGATTTATGATGATTTTGCCCATCATCCAACTGCAATATTAGCAACTTTAGAAGCATTACGCAGCAAAATTGGGGCAAATCGAAGAATATTGGCAGTTTTAGAGCCTCGTTCGAATACCATGAAACTAGGCATATCCAAAGATGAACTTGCGCCATCATTAGGTCGTGCAGATGAAATATATATGTTTCAACCAGAACAACTACCTTGGTTAGTTGCTGATGTGGTTGATGCTTGTATTCAACCGGCTTATTGGTCTGGTGATATTGATTTATTAGTTGAGATGATTATTAAATCAGCTAAACCAACTGATGCAATCTTGATTATGAGTAATGGTGGTTTTAATGGTATTCATAATAAAATTTTAAAAAATCTGCAAAAACAGCAAATAAAAAATAAACAAGAAGAAAAATTGCGACATTAATAATTACATTCCAATATGACATGTCATTTTTAGTGGCATGTCATCGCTATATATTTTAATCCATTATATTATCTTTTATTAGGTATGAATCTACATATGTTATACAAATAATAACTTATTTGCTAAGAGCTAATTGACGAATAAGATAAATACTGTGAATAAATAAGCTAATTATCAATAGCTGTAACTAGACAGATAATTAGAAAATCGAATAATATAAATATTATTTATTATTTCTAAATAATAAGGAAAAACACCTTTATAAGTACTAATTAGGACGATTTAAATGATAAATTGATAATCTAATAAATTTATCTGTAATTACTGTTGATTAATAGAATAACTAATGCACCATTTATTTATATTAGACATGGTATTAAATCTCCGCTTATAAAATTGAGGATAGTACATGAATGACACTACCGACATGATTAAAATGTTATGTCGCAGAATAAAAATGGCAAGAATTGAGAAAAATTTATCACAGCTAGAGCTGGCTAATAAAGCCCAAATAGGTATTGCCACAATAAAACGTATTGAACATGGAGAATCAATTACTTTACAAACATTAATTGCTGTCTTAAAAGGCTTAGATGAACTTGACCAACTGAACAATTTATTGGCCTATAATGAAATAATGCATAAAACATCATCAGAACAACCAAAACGAAAAAAGCGTTGTTTCAAAAAAGACGAAAAAATAGATATGTTAGTAAATAATGATTTTCTACGTTCAAAAGTTAATACAATGCGTTGGAAATACTAAGTTGATTGGCTATTTTCGCCGATTTTATATCGGCGAAAATAAACAAAATATCTAAAATTAATTACAGTGAACCGTAATAGCTAATCCACCACGCGATGTTTCACGATATTTAGCATTCATATCCTTTCCTGTTTCATACATGGTTTCAATAACTTTATCTAAGGATACTTTTGCAACAGTCGTTCTTCTTAACGCCATCCGAGTGGCATTGATTGCTTTTACTGCAGCTATTGCATTACGTTCAATACAAGGAACTTGAACTTGTCCTGCAACTGGATCACAGGTTAAACCCAAATTATGTTCCATCGCTATTTCAGCAGCCATACAAACCTGCTGAGGGTTTCCTCCTAAGAGTTCAGCCAAACCTGCTGCAGCCATAGAACAAGCAACCCCCACTTCACCCTGACAACCAACTTCGGCACCAGAAATAGAAGCATTCATTTGATAAAGTTGCCCTATAGCACCACAAGTAAGGAAAAAACGAATATAGATATCAGGTGTTACCGGATTGATAAATTTATTATAATAAGCAATTACAGCAGGTATAATACCACAAGCACCATTTGTTGGAGCTGTTACCACTCGCCCACCAGCAGCATTTTCTTCACTAACCGCGAGAGCAAACATATTAACCCAATCAATAATAACCATTGGGTCATTAATAATACCATCTTTTGTGGTCGATAATTGCCGATATAATGAAAATGCTCGACGTGGAACTTTAAGTGGTCCAG
Source organism: Gilliamella sp. M0320 (assembly GCF_016101635.1). Lineage (NCBI taxonomy): Bacteria > Pseudomonadati > Pseudomonadota > Gammaproteobacteria > Orbales > Orbaceae > Gilliamella > Gilliamella sp. M0320. The sequence goes on along the minus strand of NZ_JACFQD010000003.1, from coordinate 44,931 downwards.
GTAATAAACCTTCTGTATTCATTCCTCGTTTAATACAATCTAAAATTGTTTCGCCCACTCGCTCAAAATAGTTTTCTATTTCTTCATATGTATGTAACTGTAACTCATTCTTCATCATTATGCTGGAAATAGACAATGAATTATCTTCACAGAGACTAAGTAGCTGTGCTGCTGATGAAAAAGAATATGGTAACTTTACTGAATTTTGTTCTTCCTGACCAAATTTCTCCTCTTCTACAATTTTACCACCACCAACAGAATAATACGTTTTTTGTAATAATAACGTCTCTCCATTATAAGCACTCAATGTCATACCATTTTCATGTAATGGTAAAAATTTTGAATGAAATACCATACATTGATCGAGAGGAAAATCAATTTTATACCTATTATTATAAATTGATAATCGATTGGTCTGAGTCACTGTTTCTATAAATAATGGAATATTATCGATATCCACACTATCAGGCTTTTCGCCAGCTAATCCCATAATAATGGCAATATCAGTTTGATGCCCTTTACCTGTTAATGATAAAGAACCGTAAACATCAGCAACAATTTTAGTAACCGACGACATTAAATTTGCACTAATCAACTGATCAATGAAGATTTTTCCTGCTATCATTGGTCCTACTGTATGAGAACTAGAAGGACCTATACCGATTTTAAATATTTCAAATACTGAACTCATATTTTCCCTTTTTTATACCTAATTTTAAATCGATAACAATTATCAATATTATAAATTATAACTGTGAGCAAAAATGCAGTAAAACCTATAAATTTATACAAGTTATTTCAAATCTTATGTTAAGATTTTCGCAAATAAATTATTTGCCACTCACTCCTTCTATTGATCAATAAAACAATCGACTTTACTACATAACACATAAACAGTTATGGTTTTTAATTAATGCAAATTTAAATTAAATTATAAATAGCTGCTGAAATCGCAATCATTCCCATAACAACAATAAATATATTACTAATTTTACCTTTATACTTTTCTAATATAGGCAATCTATGGATTGCGTACATTGGCATTAAAAATAGTAATATCGCTAGAATTGGACCACCTAATGATTCAATTAAACCCAAAATACTTGGATTTAGTGTCGCAATACCCCATGCAGTAATGAACATAAAAACAATGGCAATTTTATCGAGTTTTTTTGGCGAAATTGTTTTATTACAGCTACGTAGTGCCTTATTAACAAGACCATTAAATCCTTCTTTACCACCTAAATAGTGACCTAAAAATGATTTAGCCATAGCAATAAAGGCAATTGGAGGACCAATGTACTCAATTACTGGTGAATTAAATCGATTAGCTAAATAAGATAATGTTGAAATATTTTGAGCTTTTGCATCTAATAGCTCTGCAGGGGTTAGGCAAAGCGCACAACTAAAGACAAAAAACATGACAGTAACCACCATCATAATATTACTAGCCGCAATAATTTTACTACATTTAGGTTCAGCAAATACTTCACCATATTCTCTACGTTTAGCTACGGCTAAAGATGAGATAATAGGTGAATGATTAAATGCAAATACCATTACAGGTATAACTAGCCATAGTGTCATTAAAATACTACGGCCACCTTCATTAGCTGTATTACTAAATGAAAAATTTGTGAAAAGTTCACCATTCCATTCAGGAATTAAAAACAAAGCCAAAATCATTAACACTGCAATAAAAGGAAAAACCAATATTGACATAACCTTAACAATAAGTTCTTCACCAAAATGTACAATCATCATTAAAAAAGCAACTAAAAAGAATGAAAGTAAAGCTCGAGGAGGAGGCTCCATGCCTAATTGATGAACTATAAAGCTATCAACAGTATTAGTAATACCGACACTATAAACTAATAAAATTGGATAAATTGCAAAAAAATAGAGTAGTGTTATCCAATTTCCTGCAGTGCGTCCAAATGCTTCTTCAACCACTACTGTTATATCACCATCAGGACTTTTACCCGATAAAACAAACCGACACAGAGCTTGATGAGCAAAGAATGTCATTGGGAAAGCAAGCATTAACATCACCAATAACGGGATTAATCCTCCGACTCCTGCATTGATAGGAAGAAATAGTACCCCCGCTCCAATAGCTGTTCCATAAAGGCTAAGCATCCATAATGTATCACTTTTACGCCATTTCGGTAATTTCGATGAGCTTTTATCTTCAAATATGTCCTTATTAATCGTATGTCCCATATTGAATATCTCCTTAATCTAAAATTCGCGCGTATGATATCAATAATTAAACTTTTGTAGTGTGACCTTCATCACATTAAACATAAAATTATTCAATATAATCAATAAGATAATGATATCTATTTTGATACTTAAGCCCCTTAAATTTGTTAAAGAATCATTTTTGATACCTATAAATAAGTAATCTGACAAAATTTATGTTTGAATTGAGTTTTAATCGATAAGTAATAACAGAGCCATTACTCATTATTTTAGTTAAAAACAATAATAAAATTATTTTGGTATCCTAATATTTAAAAGAATCTAAGTCATAAATAACGTTGATTTATAGTATTTGTAATATGGGGTATGTGATCAAGATTAGCGTTATTAAGTTTTTCAAGATAAGGCACAAGAAAACTTATTCGTAATGATAAATAAACAACGAATTATATTTAGTACTATATTATGCTGATAACCATTACCTAATCAGACTATTAATTAAGATTAAATTATTAGCATAAAAATTTTTGAGGAACGGGGTTTTTGACAACTAATTTTAGTTAAAAACTCTCAAAATTTTTATATCGAATCATAGTAACAAACAACACCTAAATCTGACCGTATAATTTCCATAAAGCCACCAGACAATATTTCAGATGTGTCGTGGAAAAAACTAGGTTTTTCTTTTAATATCAATTTACCATAAAACTTATTTTCAAAATATAAATCGCCATCATCAGTAATGGTAAAATGGTCATCAGGCTGAATAAAACTATCACAAGGACATTCCATTATATATTCCTTTGTATTAGACAGTCGACTACAACCATCAGTTCGCCAATAAAACTCTAATACCTCTTGATAACTTAAATCAAACAAATGATATTTAGCAAATTTAATTGGCCAATATAAAATAAGACCTATTAAAAAGAGAAAGAATAAACGTTGTTTTAATTTAGGTATGTTCAATTTGTCCATATTGTTTAGTAACTTATTCTCAATAAAAGAAAATTTATCACATATAAACATTTATAACCATATTTACTAATAAAATTACTTTTGTGTTGCGCTTGGTACTGCTAAACTAGCTAACATTTTTATTATATTTATATATAAATTATTTTTCGGGATAAATGTATGCGAACCAGTAAATATCTTCTATCTACATTAAAAGAAACGCCAGCAGATGCTGAAGTAATTAGCCATCAATTAATGTTACGTGCCGGTATGATCCGTAAAGTTGCTGCCGGATTATATACATGGCTACCCACAGGTTATCGCGTACTAAAAAAAGTCGAAAATATTGTTCGTGAAGAGATGAATAAAGCCGGTGCAATTGAAGTATTAATGCCGGTGGTACAACCTGCCGATATATGGCAAGAAAGTGGCCGTTGGGAACAATATGGTCCTGAATTATTACGTATTAAAGATCGTGGCGATCGTGATTTTGTCTTAGGGCCAACTCATGAAGAAGTAATCACTGACTTACTACGTAATGAAGTAAGTTCTTATAAGCAATTACCGCTAAATGTTTATCAAATCCAAACTAAATTCCGCGACGAAGTCCGCCCTCGTTTTGGTGTGATGCGTTCGCGTGAATTTATTATGAAAGATGCATACTCATTCCACACATCGCAAGAATCATTACAAGAAACTTATGATGATATGTATAAAGCTTACAGTGCAGTATTTACTCGGGCTGGCTTAAATTTTAGAGCGGTACGTGCTGATACTGGCTCAATTGGTGGTAATTGGTCACATGAATTCCAAGTATTAGCAGATAGTGGCGAAGATGATATCGTCTTTTCAACGGAATCCGATTATGCTGCCAATATTGAAATGGCACAGGCTCAAGCACCAACTCAAACACGCCAAGCGCCAACCAAAGAGATGCAATTAGTTGATACTCCAAATGCCAAAACTATAGATGAATTAGTAGCACAATTCAATTTACCAATTGAAAAAACCGTTAAAACATTAATGGTTAAAGCCACTAAAGAGAGTGGTCACCAACTTGTAGCTTTATTAGTCCGTGGTGATCATACCTTAAACGAAATCAAAGCGGAAAAAATCGATATTGTGGCGACTCCGCTTGAATTTGCAACCGAAGATGAAATTCGTGCCTTAGTCAATGCAGGACCGGGCTCTCTAGGACCAATAAACCTAAATATGCCAATGATTATTGACCGTGATGTTGCTGTAATGAGTGATTTTGGTGCTGGTGCCAATATTGACCATAAACATTATTTCAATATCAATTGGCAACGCGATGTTGCTTTACCTCGCATCGAAGATATTCGTAATGTGGTCGAAGGTGATATTAGCCCTGATGGTAAAGGTACATTGCAAATTAAACGAGGCATTGAAGTTGGGCATATCTTCCAACTTGGTACTAAATATTCAGAAGCCATGAAAGCAACTGTCCAAGGTGAAGATGGCCAAAATCATGTGATGATCATGGGTTGTTATGGTATTGGCGTTAGCCGAATAGTTGCCGCTGCAATCGAACAATGCCATGACGATCGTGGAATTATTTGGCCAGAAGCCATAGCACCATTTAGCGTTGTTATTATTCCAATGAATATGCACAAATCTGAAAGAGTACAAGCGACTGCAGAAAAACTTTATGCAGATCTTCAAGCCGCTGGTATTGAAGTATTATTTGATGACCGAAAAGAGCGCCCAGGTGTTATGTTTGCTGATGCTGAATTAATCGGTATTCCACATACAATTGTAATTGGTGACCGTAACCTTGATAATGGTGATGTAGAATATAAACATCGTGCTGGTGGCGATAAAGAATTGGTAAAAGTAGATCAAATCCTTGAATTTATTAAAAGCCGTCAACAATAAACATAACAATAGACAATTGTAGTAATGGTAAATAGAACACAACAAGTAATGGCTCACTTTGGTTTGCAAATTGCCCAAATAGTGAACATTATTTTGTTGTGTTACTTGATTTTTTATTAGCAGTTGTTAGTCTAAATTAATTCAAACCTCATTGTGAATAACTTTTATCAAGTACCAAACGATATATATCGCTTGAACAATCCTCGTTAAAACAGATAAAACAGCTTGGTAAACTTAGCATTAAAACCATAATTAATCTGCGATTATGGCATAGTGATCGAGATAAAGTTGTCACTACAGGCATCACTGAGGTTTGGATCAATATGCGAGCAGGAAATATTTCTGATAAAAAAATAATTCAAATCCTTAAAACAATCAAAAATTCACCTAAACCGATATTGATTCATTGTTAGCATGGCAGTGACCGCACAGGCGTAGTTGTTGCTATGTATCGCTTAATTTTTCAAAACTGGAGTAAACATCAAGTTATTGATGAATTAATGCAACCTGAGTTTCGAAATCATTATAATATTTATCCCAATATCAAAAACTACATTAAGAATGTTGATATTGATGTTAAATAAATTCGCTATGCAGCATTGGAATAACATCATTATTTAATCAAGTAAATAAAATAATATAGAAGTAATAGCTCAAATTGATAAAATATTCAAAGTGATATTGTCTTTTTTTTAAGCTAGAATACTTAATTATTAATCTTTTTTATGAGTTAAAAGTATGTTAAAAAAAGCAATCGCATTAATAGTATCTTCGTCGTTATTATTGCAAAATGCATCGATCGTTTATGCAGATAATATTAAGCTACCCGATATGGGCACCGCAGCTGCAGCTACATTAAGCATCGGGCAAGAAAAAGAGATGGGCGATTATTATATGCGCTTGTTACGTGGTAGTGCTCCGATTATTAATGATCCGGTTTTAAATCAATACATCAATGATTTAGGGAAAAAATTAGTTTCCAAATCGGATTCAGTACAGACGCCTTTTCACTTTTATGTTATGAGAAGTAATGTACTTAATGCCTTTGCTTTTTTTGGGGGCAATGTCGTCGTTCATTCAAAATTAATATTAGATACCGATAATGAAAGTCAATTAGCGTCAGTAATGGCTCATGAAATCGGGCACGTGACACAACGCCATTTGGCTCGAGCAATGGAAGCTCAAAATAGTAATAGTCCATACGTTTGGGGGGCAACTCTTGGCTCGTTATTACTAACTTTAGCCAATCCAGAAGCTGGCATGGCAGCAATGACAACCACTATGGCAAGTTCAACACAAAGTATGATTAGTTTTACTCAATCAAATGAACAAGAGGCAGATAGAGTTGGGCTTAGAACATTAACTAAAGCTGGATTTGATCCTTATGCTTCTTCTGAGTTTCTACAAAAACTTGCCGATCAAAGTCGCTTTAGCAGTAAGCCACCTGAAATCTTAATGACTCACCCTTTACCTAATAGCCGTTTATCAGATATTCGTAATCGTTCATTACAATACTCAAAAAAGACTGTTACGCCATCTTTAAATTATTATCTAGCCAAAGCTAGAATAGCAATATTGATGAGTAATAAAACTAATGCAAGAATATTGATTGAAGATTATCGCAAACTGAATAATGAACAAAGTAAAATAGCGGTAATTTATGCTAATGCTTTAGTTGATTACAATAATAATAATTACCTAAAAGCCAAACAACAATTACAACCATTATTAGATAATGATCCAAATAATATCTGGTATATTGATCTAATGACGGATATTGATTTAGCGCTTAATAATAGTAGTGCAGCAATTACTCGTCTTCAATCAGCATTAAAAAGATCACCTGATAGTTCCGCATTACAACTAAATCTAGCTAACGCTTATGTAAAAGCTCGAAATTACCAGCAAGCAGTGAGTTTATTACATCGTTATACTTTTGATCACAATGATGACACTAACGGTTGGGATTTGTTAATAACTGCTTATGGTGGACTAAAGTCAAGAGCTCAAGAGATGAGCGCACGGGCAGAGTCAGTGGCGCTAGAAGGAAAGTTTCCTGATGCGATTCGATTATTAACTAATGCTAAAACTCAAGCAAAAGGTAATCAAACCTTAATTGCAAAAATTGATGCCAGAATTAATCAATTAAAACAGTTGCAAAAACGTTATGCTGTTTATAGTAGGAGATAGACTCGTATTTCAGGCTAATGTTACTAATAGCATTAGCCTGAAAATGTCACAAAAAATAGTAATTAATCGTCTAAATGATCAACATTATTATAAAACTTAACTGAATATTCACCCTCTTGTTGCTCATTATTCTGTTTATAATTAACCACGCTAATACTAGTATTTAACATTCGTGGGAAATAGTTTTCATCACGATGTTGACGCCAATCGCCACCATTTAAAACACAAAGTAATATTCGTAATACCGTACCATGTGATACAACTAAAATATTACCATTATCTTGCGGTGCATTTTTAACAATTTCATTTAAAGCATTTTTCATACGAGAAAGTACATCAAGGTAATTTTCACCTTGATTAACAGATGCATCAAACTTTTCTGGTTCAGTTAAATAGGTATTAAATTCTGGGAATTCTTTTTTTAGTGAAGGCACATGTCTACCTTCCCAAAGACCAAAATCCATTTCCCGCAAACCTTCCAGTTCAAAAGAAGGAATTACATTGTCATTTTCGTTAATAATATAATCCCGAGTTTCCATTGCACGTTGTTGAGGGCTAGAATAGGCTTGTATAAATGGTATATTTTTAAGATGCTTTCCGGTTATCTTGGCGCCTAAAATACCATTTTCAGTTAGAGGTGAGTTTTGTGACCCCTGCATCTGATCTTTAATATTCCATTCTGTTTGACCATGTCTAATTAAGTATAAATTAAGATCTTTCATGCTTATTAATTACCTTCTCATTTTAATCATTCTGTTTGTTGATATTTATCATCTCTAATCTTTGTCAAACAATTTTGCAATACATCATCCAACGGGGCATGTAATTGCATCTCCTGTAAAGTTTTCGGATGAATAAATTTTACATTAGCGGCATGTAAAAATAATCGATTAAGTTTACTATCAGTTAATAATGCATCAAATTGACTATCACCATAGCGATCATCAAATGCAATCGGATGATTAGCATATTGAGTATGCACACGAATTTGGTGAGTACGACCAGTTACTGGGCTCGCCTTAACTAAGGTTGCAAAACCGAAGCGTTCTTCTACTTTAAATCTCGTTTCTGAAGGTTTTCCTTCGGCATTCACTTTAACCACTCGTTCACCACTTTTAAGAACATTTTTTAGTAATGGTGCTTGTACAACTTTGCATTCAGAAGGCCAATTACCTTTCACTAAAGCTAAATAATTCTTTTGCATCTTTTTCAAACGTAATTGTTCATGCAGTGACTTTAACGCAGAACGTTTTTTCGCAATCAATAAAATACCTGATGTTTCGCGGTCAATTCGATGCACTAATTCTAAAAATTTCGCTTCTGGTCGTAAGGCTCTTAATCCTTCAATAACACCAAAACTTAGACCACTACCACCATGTACGGCAATTCCAGATGGTTTATTAATGGCTAAAATTACATCATCTTCATAAATGATCGCTTTCTCCAAATCAGCAACTTTATTTAGTTTTGTGGAAATCTCAGGCACCGTTTTTTCGGAAACGCGTATAGGTGGGATACGCACTTCATCACCAATAGCTAGCTTGTATTCTGGTTTTATTCTTTTTTTGTTAACGCGAACTTCACCTTTTCTAAGTATGCGATAAATCATACTTTTAGGCACACCTTTAAGATATGTAATAAGAAAGTTATCAATGCGTTGCGCTTCATTTTCTTCACTAATTGTGACAAATGAAACTTGTTGTTTTGTTTGTTGAACTTTTGAGTCCATAAGAAAAGATTAATCCACCGTTAATAAATAAAAGTCGTTTCACATTATTAAAAAATAAACTACACTACTACTGGCTAAAAATTAATATCGATTAATTTCAATAAAATGAATATAAAACGATTATAACGGAATCTGGAGGAATAAAACAGTATGTTATCTCTGCTCAATCAATACTCTCGCAGTAGAGTTGCTTGGTTTTTGTTATTTCTTTCCACCTTTATTTTTGAAATAACCGCTCTCTATTTTCAACATGGCTTAGGCCTTGCCCCTTGTACATTATGTATCTATCAACGTTGTGCAATTTACGGCATTATGCTTGGCAGCTTAATTGGACTGATAGCGCCTAGCAAACTAATTTTTCGCTTAGCAGGTATTTTGGTGTGGTTAATTAGTGCCATTAAAGGTTTTAACTTAGCAACGTTTCATGCCCATTTACAATTTGAACCAAATCTAGGTGATACCTGTGCTATTAATGTGCAATTTCCTTCTTGGTTAGCGTTAAATGAATGGTTACCAAGCATGTTTAATGCTTATGGCTCATGTGCAGACAAAATTTGGTCTTTTTTAACTATTGAAATGTCGCAATGGATGATCATTATTTTTGCTTGTTACCTTTTAGTGAGTTTGGTGATACTCTTCTCTCAACTATTTTCACCGAGTAAAAAGTCAATCTGGAGTAAATAAACTTTTCGACTGGCACTTTTTGTTGAGTTTGTTAGAATGTGTGGCAATTTAATTTTACAAATTATCACACATACATGCTTTTGGAATATCATCCCCCCATTGATCCGTGGCTAACTATTTTATATCAAGATGATCATATTGTTGTTGTGAATAAACAACCCGGTATATTATCTGTTTCAGGCAATAAGCCACAATTTATAGATAGCATTATTCATCGCTTACAACAAAAATATAGTTATGTTGAATCAGTCCATCGTCTCGATATGGCGACCAGTGGTATCATGGTTGCGGCTTTATCAAAATTGGCTGATAGAGAAATTAAAAAACAATTCCGCGAACGAGTACCGAAAAAAACTTATATTGCCGTAGTTCATGGCCATCTTAAAAATGATATTGGCCAAGTCGAATTACCATTAATTTGTGATTGGCCTAATCGTCCACGACAAATGGTTGACCACGAAAATGGCAAATATGCATTAACCCATTATCAAGTTATTTCCCGTAATGATGATAATACCACCAGAGTTGCACTATTTCCGTTTACAGGACGCTCCCATCAATTACGAGTTCATATGCAAGCAATCGGACATCCCATTCTAGGGGATAAATTTTATGCTCATCCTGAAGCATTTTCGATGTCAAAACGATTATTGTTACATGCACAACTACTTACAATAAATCACCCCAAAACAGGGGAAAGTATGACATTTTGTTGTGAGCCAGATTTTTAAAATTTTAAACAATAAATCTATTAGTAATATTTAACTTACTAATAGATATATAACACAAATTAGTTATGGAGTCATAAAATGCAAAAAATTGTTTTAGCTACCAATAACCAAGGAAAAGTCAATGAATTACAACAGCTTTTGGCTAATGCTGGCTTTGATGTTGTAGCCCAAAGTGTATTCAATGTTCCTGATGCTGAAGAAACCGGTTTAACATTTATTGAAAATGCTATCTTAAAAGCTAGACATACTGCAAAATTGACAAAATTACCTGCGATTGCAGATGATTCTGGCTTAGTTGTTGATGCGCTAAATGGTCAGCCAGGAATATATTCAGCTCGTTATGCCGGAGAACATGGCAATGATAAAAGTAATAATGAGAAATTATTACTTGCATTAAAGGATGTAGCAAAAGAAAAAAGAACTGCATACTTCTACTGTGCGCTTGCTTTTATACGACATGAAAATGATCCAACCCCTATTATCTGTTTAGGAAAATGGAATGGATTAATTTTGAATGAACCGCATGGCAATGGTGGATTTGGTTATGATCCATTATTTTTTGTTCCAGAACTTAATTGTAGTGCCGCAGAGCTAACCAAAGAGCATAAAAGCCAAATTTCTCATCGAGGACAAGCACTTAAACAATTAATCGCCAAAATAAAAACTGAGTATTAGCCAGATAATCTGGCTTTTCAGCTCACTACTTATTTCCAATAATTGCACATTTTGAACTAAACAGTATATACTAGAACACCAATTATTTTGGAGTTGATATTGTGATATTATTGATAGTAAGTGGCCGTTCAGGTTCAGGAAAATCAATTGCATTACGTGCACTAGAAGATATGGGATTTTATTGTGTTGATAATATTCCTATTGCGTTATTGCCTCAACTTGCTGAATCATTAAAAGATAATAATACCCCTGTTGCGGTCAGTCTAGATATTCGAAATTTGCCTGATAATTTTGATTTTAATCATGATGTCCTCCAACGCTTACCCTCTTCGGTTACACCGGAAATAATCTTTTTTGATTGTAGTCGTAATACACTAATTCGACGTTATAGCGAAACCAGACGAATACATCCCCTTACTAATCAAAAATATTCATTAGAAGAAGCCATCGATCTTGAAGAGGCTTACTTAGAGCCATTAAAATCACATGCGAGTTTGATGATAAATACCGACAACCTTTCGGTTCATGAGTTATCAACTATTCTTAGAACCAGAGTTTTAGGTAAGAAAGAACGAGAATTAACCATGATCTTTGAATCATTTGGATTTAAACATGGTTTACCCGTCGACGCTGATTTTGTGTTTGACGTTAGATTTTTACCGAATCCCCATTGGGATATCTCTTTACGACCATTAACCGGCTTAGATGAACCCGTTAAAAACTATTTATTAAAACATGATGAGGTAACGAATTTCATTTATCAAACCGCCAATTATCTACAACAATGGTTGCCTATGTTAGAAAAAAATAACCGTAGCTATTTAACTATTGCCATTGGTTGTACCGGTGGACAACATCGTTCTGTTTTTATCGCTGAACAATTAGCCGAGTTTTTTAAAGCACAAAATAAACAAGTTCAAATTCGTCATCGTACACTTGAAAAACAATAATTACTGTTATTCAATAGGATTAACATTTGATAGATCTTTTAATCGTTTTTTATATTTTTCAAATATATCTTTAAATGTCGGTTTAAGTTTAGTTTTAGTTGGAAGTGATGTAATCAACTGACTAACTTTTACTAATTCAATATCATCAGGTAAATTAGCTAATTTTGTACGTAAGACATTCACAGTTTGTGGATGAGGATGACCAATAGCAATGGCATGACCATTTTTGTGGGCAATTTTTATTGCCAAATCAAACTGCTGAGCGATAGCATATTCTTTTTGCTGATCATCTAAAAATACATCGCGTCCAATAACCGCTATATTGTATTCACTTGCTGCGTTTTTTACTTGGGTCTTACCTATCGTTTTACTATCTAAAAAAAACATGGAATAGTGACTTAACGCCTTCATCACGTTATGCATACCATTTAAATTTGCAGTCATTAAACTGCCCATATGATTATTCACACCAATAGCATACGGCACACGGGAGACGGCATCATCAACGATTCTTTTTACTTCTAACTCACTCATATAGGGAAATAGAGTATCTTTCTCTAAAGGTTGTTTTCCCAAAGGGGCCATGGGTAAGTGAATAATAACATCATTACCATGTTGATGGGCAATAGTCGCAATCCGTCTAGCATTAGGCGAATGAGGTAGAACGGCAATAGTGATGTTAGGAGAAAATGAAATAATCTGTTCTTCATTGTGCTGGCGATAACCAAAATCATCTATAACTAATGCTAATTTTGCTGCTAATACACTATTAGCTTTAAATAAAAAAAGTAATACTCCTATTTTTAACAGATTTTTTATCATTTTAACCAGCCGCTTGGATCTAATGCTTTACCATCTCGACGAATTTCAAAATAAAGCCCAGCGGTATTTTGACCGCCACTAGAGCCAACAATAGCAATTGGCTGTTGAGCTCGAACTTTTTCGCCTACTTCAACTAAAACGCGCTGATTATAACCATATAAACTCATATCGCCTTTACCATGTTCAAGTGCAACAACAAATCCATAACCTTGTAACCAGCTGGCTAAAATAACTCGTCCATCAGCAATAGCTTTAACTTGAGTGCCATCTCTGGCATCGATAACCATACCTTTCCAACGTAGTTCACCTTGTAATGTTTCACCAAATCGATGAATAGTATTACCATTTACTGGCCAATTAAATTGGTGTTGCGGTTTACCAATACCACTGACTCGAGCCATTAATGCCCGTTCGTTAGCATTAAGTGTGTAATTAGTATTCTTTTGTTGTTTTTCTTCTATATTTTTTGCTTGCCTTGCCTCTTCTTCGGCTATTTTTCGACTTTCTCGTTCCGCTTGGGCAATTCTAGCCTGTAATTTTGCTTCGTTATTCTTTAACTCGTCTAATTTCTGTTGATTTTTCTGCATTGAAGACTCAAGCAAATTGATAGTTTTTTTACGATTCTGGTGATTTTTTTCTAGAGCTAACTGTTCCTGTTTCTGTTTAGTATTTAGCGTTTTTTGCGTGCTCTGTGTCTTTTTCAAAGCCGTTTTCTTTTCACTAAGTTGAACTTGTGTTTCACGAAGCATATTTATTTGCTGTTGTCTTGCTTCATTAATATAACGAAAATAGGTAATAAGACGTTCATTACGCTCACTTTGTTCGCTAGCAAAAATGAGTTTAAAGTTGGTGTTTTTTCCTAACTTGAAAGCACTTTCTAACTGTTTGGCTAACTCATTGCGTTGTTGTTGTTGTTTAATTTTTAAATCATCAATTTGTTTAATTAAAGAAATGATTTCACTGTCTAACTTTTTAAGTGTAAGACTATTTTTCTCAATTGATGTTAATAATTTTGCTATTTCTGTCTCTTGATCTTTAAGATCATTAATCAATTGCGTTCGCTCTTTTTTTTGCTCTGCTAGACGTTTCTCTTGTTCTTCGATTGAACGACGTAACGATTGTAATTGTTGATTATCATCTGCATACACAAAGTGTGTATTTATTAATCCAATAAAAAATATAATCAACAGTTTATGATAAATAGACATGGCCTTTTTATTTTTGATTTTTTACCAAGCAATATAGATGACTTCACTATACCGACAAATGGCTAAAGATGCAAAATGAAAACTATCATGTATAGCTTAATCAATATAAAGTAATTAGGCATTTCACAAGCTCTAATAAAAAGTATAAAATGTAGCACTATTTAATTTGTAGAAAAATTAATTCAACCATAAAGATAACATCATGCAAAAGTTTAATGTCAAAACCTTCCAAGGTTTAATACTTACGTTACAAGATTACTGGGCTAATCAAGGTTGTACAGTGATTCAGCCATTAGATATGGAAGTCGGTGCGGGTACTTCTCATCCAATGACCTGTCTACGAGCACTTGGTCCGGAACCAATTAATGCAGCTTATGTTCAACCATCTCGCCGCCCAACTGATGGTCGTTATGGTGAAAACCCAAATAGGTTACAGCATTATTATCAATTTCAAGTTATCTTAAAACCATCACCAGATAACATCCAAGAACTCTATCTAGGATCTTTAAAAGAACTTGGCCTTGATCCAACTATCAACGATATTCGTTTTGTAGAAGATAACTGGGAAAACCCAACATTAGGTGCATGGGGATTAGGTTGGGAAGTATGGCTAAATGGCATGGAAGTGACGCAATTTACCTATTTCCAACAAGTCGGTGGGCTTGAATGTAAACCAGTCACCGGTGAAATTACCTATGGATTAGAACGACTAGCAATGTATATCCAAGGTGTAGATAGTGTTTACGACTTAGTTTGGAGCGATGGAGCATTTGGTAAAACTACTTATGGTGATGTTTTTCATCAAAATGAAGTCGAACAATCAACCTATAATTTCGAATACGCTAATATTGATTTCTTATTTTATTGTTTTGAACAACATGAAAAAGAAGCAAAATTATTACTTGAATTAGAAAAACCACTACCATTACCAGCTTACGAACGTATTTTGAAAGCAGCTCACTGTTTTAATTTATTAGATGCTCGTAAAGCAATTTCGGTAACCGAACGCCAACGTTATATATTGCGAATCAGAACATTAACCAAAATGGTGGCTGAAGCATATTACGCATCTCGTGAAGCACTAGGATTTCCAATGTGCCAAAATTCAAGTTCTAAACCAAATGCAGCAAAGTAGGAGTTGATATATTATGCAAAAAACATTTTTAGTGGAAATCGGTACTGAAGAGTTACCACCAAAATCACTCCGTACTTTAGCTGAAAGCTTTGCAGCTAATTTTATTGAACAACTTGATAATGCTAATTTAGAACATGGTGAAGTACTTTGGTATGCATCACCACGCCGTTTAGCATTAAAAGTTTTGAATTTAAATGATACTCAACCAGATAGCCAAATTGTTAAACGGGGACCAGCAGTCAGTGCAGCATTTGATGCAAATGGTAATCCGACAAAAGCAGCAGAAGGTTGGGCTCGTGGTTGTGGGATTGATATATCACAAGCAGAACGAATTCAAACCGATAAAGGCGAATGGCTATCTTATACTCACAATCAAAAAGGTCAACCTGTTGTCAATTTACTTTGTGATATGGTTAAAAATGCCTTAAATAAATTGCCGATTCCTAAACCGATGCGCTGGGCAGCTCGTCAAGTTGAATTTATTCGACCTAGTCATACAGTCACGATGTTATATGGTGATGAGCTAGTACCAGGTATCATTTTAGATATTCAATCAAACCGAATCATTCGTGGTCACCGCTTTATGGGTGAGCAACAATTTACTATTGATAATGCGGATCAATATCCAGAAATTCTTGAGCAACGAGGTAAAGTCGTCGCTGACTATAACAAGCGAAAATCAATCATTAAACAGCAAGCTGAAGAAGCAGCAGCTAAACTTAATGGTAAAGCAGACTTAACCGAAAGCTTACTTGAAGAAGTTTCATCATTAGTTGAATGGCCAGTGGTATTGACTGCTAAATTTGAAGAAAGATTTTTAGAGGTTCCAGCTGAATCATTGGTATATACCATGAAAGGCGATCAAAAATATTTCCCTGTTTATGACAAACAAGGAAAATTGTTACCAAATTTCATTTTTGTTGCCAATATTGAGTCCAAAGATCCGCAAGTTGTTATTTCAGGTAATGAAAAAGTCGTACGCCCACGTTTAGCTGATGCTGAATTCTTTTATAAAACAGACTTGAAACAAAGCTTAGAAGCTCGTCTTCCTCGCCTTGAAACTGTTTTATTCCAACAACAATTAGGTACAGTTAAAGATAAAGCATTCCGCATTGAAGCTTTATCAGGTTTTATTGCTGAAAAAACAGGCGCTAATGTTGAACAAGCCAAACGAGCAGGAAAATTAACTAAATGTGATTTAGTCACCAATACTGTATTTGAATTTCCTGAAACTCAAGGCATTATGGGACGATATTTAGCGATTAAAGATGGTGAAAGTATCGAAGTTGCCACGGCTATTGAAGAACAATACAAACCACGTTTTTCTGGTGATGAGTTACCAAGTACAGCGGTTGCTAGTGCGGTCTCAATTGCAGAGAAAATGGATACATTAGCGGGTATTTTTGGTATTGGACAACATCCAAAAGGAGATAAAGATCCTTTTGCGCTTCGTCGAGCAGCTATTGGCGTATTACGCATTATTGTTGAAAAAGATTTACCTATTGATTTAGTTGAATTAGCTAATTTTGCCACATCATTATATGGTGATAAATTAACTAACAAAAATGTTGTTGAAGACATTGTCAACTTTATGCAAGGTCGATTCCGAGCTTGGTATCAAGAAAAAGGATTTGCTATCGATACGATTCAAGCAGTACTAGCTATCAATCCAACTAGACCGGCTGATTTTGATGCCCGTGTCAACGCTGTAACACATTTTAGAACGTTGCCAGAAGCTTCTTCATTAGCTGAAGCTAACAAACGAGTATCAAATATTTTATCGAAGACCGCAGATACTATTCCTGAAAATATTAACGCTTCATTGCTCGAAGCTGGTGCTGAAGGCGAATTAGCGATGCAAATAGCGGTATTAACAGATAAGTTAGCGCCTTATTTTGCTAAGGGACAATATCAAGAGGCTTTAGTTGAATTAGCATCCCTCAAAGCACCTATAGATACCTTTTTTGAGAAAGTTATGGTGATGGTTGATGATGAAAAAATTAAACTAAATCGCTTGGCTCTTTTAAAGAAACTACAAAATTTATTTTTGAAAGTTGCCGATATTTCATTATTACAATCATAATTATTAAATTGAATTTATACACCGTGGTAATACTTGTATTACCACATATAAGGAAACATGATGGATTCACAAAAAAACCTTTCATTTACAGCTATTTTTCAACAAACGATTAACTTTATCCGTAATCGATTTTCCCTAATAGCAATATCAAGTATTGTACTTGGTTTAATTAATACTTTAGTTATATATTCTATAATTAATCCTAACCAACTAATGCTAGAATTAGAGTATTTTAATCAATTCGGTATGATTCCCGATTATTTTATGAAAACCGTCATAATTCTATATTTGGTGAATATAGTTTTGGTTTCAATAATATTAAGCATTATCTGTAATTTATCAATGAGTAACAAACTTAATCCAAGTTTAATATTGTCACGAATACTACCAATATGCCTGAATATACTTGGTTTTTCTGTTTTATATATGTTAATTTGTATTCCTATCGCTATTTTATTCTTACTGGTCTTTAGCATAATAGGATTGCTTGTACCCAAAATGGTATCATTACTATTAATATTGGTGATAGGTTGTACGGTTTTAGTAATTTATAAGTCGATTTTTAATTATTTTCTCGTTTCAGCAGCACAACCTAACTCGACGCCTTTTTTTCAAAGATTTAACGCCTGCCACATGTTTTTCTTCCAAAATTGGAAAGCGCCTGTTTTAATGATTTTAATCAGCGTTATTTTTACTGGAATACTGAATGGTATAAGTTCTTTAGGAAAAAATATTGTTTTTGATGTTATATCTACCTCACTAGGTGTGTTTGCTGATTTCTTTATATTTAGCTTCTTTTATCGTTTATACAGCATAAATAATAATATTGAATCGACAAAATCAGACGATAATAACAAACTAATAATTTCTTAATTATCATTAATCCCTATTAATAAAATTTAATAGGGATTATTAATTTCTAATTCTCACCAAAAATCTTTATGTTACGGTTATTATTATGACGCCAGCCATTAGATTACTAAAAAATCAGAAAATAAAATTTAATATTCATCAATATCAGCACGATGCCGATCAAACTCATTATGGTCAAGAAGCCGCAAATAAGCTTGGATTAGAACTTAATATTGCTACTAGTCAAATATTTAAAACTTTAATAGTGAGTATCAATGGTGATAATAAGACATTGGCTGTTTGTGTTATACCAGTTAATTGTTCTTTAGATCTAAAACAAGTTGCTAAAATACTAGATTGTAAAAAAATTGAGTTGGCTGATCCACATTTAGCACAAAAAACGACTGGCTATATAGTGGGTGGAATCAGCCCATTGGGTCAAAAAAAATTATTACCGACACTGATTGATATTAGTGCTAAACAGTACCAAACTATGTTGGTATCTGGTGGCAAAAGAGGATTAGAAATTGAAATATCTCCAGCTGATTTAGCCAATCTATTGAATGCTAAATTTAGCAAATTGTCTAATTAACTATATTGATAAAAATTGATAATAATTAAGAAAAACAAACAGATTCTAAAAAGAAAAAAGAAGAGAATTTGAGATTAACAACAAGGCCATAACTTATCCATGTATGGCCTTAGATGCTACCCTATCAATAATGATAGGAAAAAAAGCAGTAATATTATTTGATTGCTTCTTTTAAGCTTTTACCCGAAACAAATGCAGGCACTTTGCTTGCTGCAATTTTGATTTCTTTACCAGTTTTTGGATTACGGCCAATACGAGCTTTACGAGCATTAACTTTAAATGTACCAAAACCAACTAGTTGAACCGGCTCACCAGCTTTTAGTGATTCAGTGATAGCAGCAAGAGTTGCTTCTAACGCTGTTTTAGCGGCAACTTTAGTAATATCAGCTTTACTAGCGATAGCATCTACAAGTTCTGTTTTATTCATGGAGATATCCTTACATATTTATTTTATTGTTAAAGTTAACATTTTTTAGCAAAGTTAATCACTTAATTTTGCTTCTGTAAACATTATTCAGATTACATTGTTGTTAAATGTAGTCTATATTTGTGTAATGTTAAAGAAAAATTTAATAAAAATTAAAAAAATCACTCCGTAAGCGACTTAATTGCTCAAAAAAACACCAATATTGCTCGTTTTAGTCAATCTTATATCTTCCTTTAGGCCTTTAATTAGATCAACCATTTCATTGTTTTCATTACTTAATAATCGAAAAATATCCCATTGTAAGTCAAATTCTTCAACAACACTAGGTAATTGCGATTGTTCTTGCTCCGAAAGTTCAATATTATCCTTAGTCATTTCAAATTCAGCCACTGTAGTAGCCGATATACTACTCACTTTAGCCGAATGTTCGACTATTTCACCACTGATATAAGAATGTAAAATCTCGCTCAGCGCCTGACAAGCATCAATAGCAGGATAAACCATATACGGACTATCCTCGTTGAGGATTGGAATTATCAATTCCAGTTTTTCAAGTTGTAAATCAAAATTGATTTTAACATTTTCTACTAATAATGACTCCCAGATTAAATCAAGAATTTTTTTATAGCCGACAGCTGATTGTTCATCTTGTTGTAAACGGCAATAATAAACATAGTTTGGATACATTCGTTCACATAAACAAATCATAAATAAACGCTGTTGCCATACAGCTAGCTTTGCTATTCTCAATTGAACTGGATTTTTAATCATAAATGGAACCTTTTGGACTGTTGATGTACTGCATTAACTAAATATTGTACATGCTCAATTGGGGTATCTTGATGAATACCATGCCCTAGATTAAAAATATGGCCATTATAGTAGCCAAAATCAGTCAGCACCGATTCAACTTGAGACTCTATGGTTTCTCTGTTAGCGTACAATATTGAAGGATCTAGATTACCTTGTATAGCAATATTACCCTTTTGAGCAATTAGATTCAAATCCACTGTCCAATCAACACCTATTGCATCACTTCCTGATTGACAAATTGTATCCAACCATAATCCCCCCCCTTTGGTAAATAGCGTAACAGGGACATAAGAAGTAATATTGTTACTTTTCTTACCACGCTTTAATTGCGAAAGAATTAATTGCATATAATGCAAAGAAAATTCACGATAACTTTGATGGCTAAGTACCCCACCCCAAGTATCAAATATCATAATCGCTTGCGCACCAGCATCAATTTGTGCATTTAGATACATTGCCACACTATTAGCCAATTTTTCTAATAATAGATGCAACGCTTTTGGTTCACAATAAAGCATTTTCTTTATTTTTGTAAAAGCTTTACTACTACCACCTTCAATCATATAAGTGGCTAATGTCCATGGACTACCAGAAAAGCCAATTAAGGGGACTTTACCAGCTAACTCTTGCTTAGTTAAACGAATAGCATCCATCACATATTTAAGTGATAGTTCTGGATCGGGTATTGGCAATTGTTCTATATCTACCAAACTAGAAATTGTTTTTTCAAATTTTGGACCTTCACCAGCTTCAAAATATAATCCAAGTCCCATAGCATCAGGAATGGTTAAGATGTCAGAAAAGATAATTGCGGCATCAAGTTCAAAGCGTCGCAACGGTTGTAAAGTCACTTCACATGCGAGTTCTGGCGTTTGACACATTGTCATAAAATCACCTGCTTTTGCTCTAAGCTGTCGATATTCAGGCAAATAGCGACCAGCTTGACGCATCATCCAAACTGGCGTGTAATCTACCGGCAAACACTGTAATGCGCGTAAGTAACGATCGTTTTTCAATTGGCTCATCTTTTAGTTCTATAAATTTGCTAGTTGCTAATAAAATAGTTAAAGCAACAAGTTAGTTAGCTATAAATAGTTTATGCGGCAGTTATTTTCGTTCCGCTGGCTGAGATAATATTCGCTGCGCATAACGAATTAATGTTTCGGAGATATTTTGCATTACACTACTTTCAGGAGCAAAGCGATGCCAATACAGCATTCGCCTTTGGAATAAACCTTCAGTTAAATTAACTAATTCGCCTGTTTTTAACTCTTGCTCAACTTGTAACATAGGAATCATACAACATGCAGAGCCTTGTTTAGCTAACTGAACAAAAGCTTCTGACGAACTAGTGATATGGCAAATTACACTGCCTGGTGTCAAATTAAAATTTTCCTGTAAAAAGGCTTGATGCATATCATCTAAGTGATCAAAAGCGACCGCTGGTGCTTTTAAAAGCGATGAACGGGTTACCCCATTCGGAAAATATTTTTTTGCAAATTCGGGCGAAGCAACAAAGATATAATCTAATGCGCCTAATAAATCTGATAAGCATCCTGGTAAAGGATTTGGTTGAATACTAATTGCAGCAACAACAGTACCTAAACGTAAAAGTTCTAAGGTATGCTCTTCATCTTTAACTTGAATATCAAAACGTAAAATATTTTTATCGAGAACTGGTTTTAATGCAGGTAAAAACCATGTTGCTAAAGAATCGGCATTAATAGCAATTGATAATGACAATGGTGTAGTATTTTGTTCATTATCACCTAACCATTGCTGCTCTAATAATTCAACTTGATGCAATAATCCGAGAAGATGTTCACCTTGCTTGGTTGCTTTTGGAGGAATAGTTCGTACTAATAGTTGCTGACCAAAAAAGCTTTCTAATTGCTTAATACGTTGCGAAACCGCTGGTTGTGTGATACACAGTTTATCGGCCGCTCGTTCAAATCCTCGTTCTTTTATCACTGCATCTAATGCTTGTAATGCTCTATAATCTGGACGCTTCATAATCTCTTTACTAATGATTTGATCTTTGCTTGGTCATTCAAGCTATTTTTATTTTGCAAAAAATTTGAAATCGATCTAAAACTTTATAGATTTTCTTAAAATACTAATGATTTTTGCTTTCCAATTGGTTACTATGCCATATATTGAACAATTTTGCTTTTAAAATTTTAAATTTTTTTTGATCAAAATCATATTTACATACGGTGATATCATGACACAAGATGAACTAAAAAAGGCTGTAGGCTGGTCAGCGCTAAAATATGTTAAGCCTGATTCATTAGTTGGCGTAGGAACAGGGTCTACTGCGGCGCATTTTATTGATGCACTTGCGACAATAAAAGATCAGATAAAAGGAACTGTCTCTAGTTCAGAAGTATCAACTGAAAAATTAAAAAGCTATGGAATCCCCGTATTAGACTGCAATGAAGTTGATAGTTTAGATATATATGTCGATGGAGCCGATGAAATTAATCATCATATGCAAATGATTAAAGGAGGCGGAGCCGCGTTAACTCGTGAAAAAATTGTATCAGCTTTAGCTAAACAATTTGTTTGTATCGTTGATGAATCTAAAGTTGTCGATGTCCTTGGCAAATTTCCTCTTCCCGTAGAAGTGATACCTATGGCTCGTTCTTATGTTGCTAGAGAATTGTTCAAACTTGGTGGAAAACCAATTTATCGCCAAGGTGTTATAACCGATAATGGTAATGTTATTTTAGACGTTCATGACCTTGTTATTGCCAAACCAATGGAATTGGAAAATCGTATTAACAGCATTGCTGGGGTAGTTACTGTTGGATTATTTGCCAATAAAGGGGCCGATATCGCTTTAGTCGGTACTCGTTCTGGTGTAAAAGAATTAATAAAATAAAAAATTACATTTTTGATGGATAATTTTGTATTTGCAATCAATTAAAATATTAAGCATAGAGAGGAATAAATGGTTGTTCAGGCATTAACGAAAGATGAAAATAAGTTTCTATTACTTGAAGGTATCCACCCTAGTGCAGTTGAAACACTTAAATCAGCGGGCTTTAACAACATTGAGTATCATAAAGGCGCATTATCGAAATCTGAGCTGGAAACAGCCTTAAAAGATGCCAGATTTATTGGTATTCGTTCCAGAACCCATTTAACTAAGGACATCATCGATGCCGCACCAAAATTAGCCGGTATTGGTTGCTTTTGTATTGGCACTAATCAAGTTGAGCTTGACGCAGCGACGGTTAAAGGAATTCCAGTTTTTAATGCGCCATTTTCAAATACTCGCTCTGTGGCAGAACTGGTATTAGCTGAAGCAATATTATTACTTCGCCGAGTACCTGAAGCTAATGCTAAAGCTCATCAGGGTAAATGGAATAAACTTGCCACAGGTTCGCACGAAGCCCGAGGAAAAAATTTAGGTATCATTGGTTATGGTCATATTGGTAGTCAATTAAGCGTATTGGCTGAATCATTAGGCATGAATGTCTATTTTTATGATATTGAAACTAAATTGCCATTAGGAAATGCTAAACAAATTCCAACAATGCGGGAATTACTTGCTATTAGTGATATTGTCAGTATGCATGTTCCAGAAAATCCAACCACAATTAAAATGATTAGCCAACCTGAAATCGATATGATGAAAACAGGTGCAATATTGCTCAACGCATCACGTGGTACCGTGATTGATATCAAGGCGCTAACACAAGCATTAGAAACCAATAAACTAAATGGTGCAGCAATTGATGTTTTCCCAACAGAACCCGCTACCAATAATGATCCTTTTGAATCACCTTTATGTAAATTTGATAATGTTATTATTACCCCTCATATTGGCGGTTCAACCAGTGAAGCTCAAGAAAATATTGGTATTGAGGTTGCAACCAAATTAGCGAAATATTCTGATACTGGTGCAACCCTTTCAGCGGTTAACTTCCCTGAAGCTTCATTACCGATTCCAGCAAAAGGTTCAAGCCGTTTTATCAATATTCACCATAATCAACCAGGGGTATTAACGGCTATCAATACATTATTTGCTGAACAAGGTCTAAATATTTCTGCCCAATATCTACAAACTGATGCTAAAATAGGTTATGTTGTTATTGATATTGATAGAGTTGAACAAAATAAAGCCGAAGAATTATTAATTAAGCTGAAAAGTGTAGCAGGTACTATTCGAGCAAGATTATTATTTTAATTTTTATCGTTAAAAATGATTTTGGTCGTTATTATTTAAGAGATTACATAACACTAATAACGACCATCCAAATAATCATATACTCGAAAATTCCGTAGCGCTATTCAGTAAAAAGACTGGTAACGATTAGAACAATTTTAATATAATAATAAAGTTATAGGTTGCGTTACCAAATTTAACCAATAATTTCAGGCTAAAAAACCCCTTTCCTCAAATTTTTTGATTTATATTTTATAAATATTTAACTTATCTGGTGGTTTTAGATTTTTAAAAATAGTAGATAGAGCATCAGTCAAGATTGTCATTCAGAGTTAAAGTAAGTCATCTAATTGATAAAAACATTGATGCTATAAATGATTTAAAATGACTTTAATTTGATCATAGTTTGAAAATTTAATCATTATTTTGAAATTTCTTTTTAAATATTTGGTAAATATTTTTTTAGCTGATTTATTCATAGATTATTGATATAACAGCAATAGTTAACAATGACTGTTTTTTACTGATAAGTTGGCGTAATTTGGTATTACAAAGTTATTTTACTTTTCAATTAATAGGAGAATCTAATATGGCTAAAAGTACGACTTCGGCAAAAAAGCTACAACAAGCAGCTATTTTGTTTCCAACTGATTTAGGTCAAAAGGCATCAAAAGATATTTCCGGTGCCATGAACTCTGTATTAGCAGATGTATTTGCTTTATATTTAAAAACCAAAAACTTTCATTGGCATGTAAGTGGTCCTCATTTTCGTGATTATCATTTAATGTTAGATGATCATGGAGAAGAGTTATTTGCAATGACAGATCCAATTGCTGAACGTGTCCGAAAATTAGGCGGTACAACGCTACGTTCAATTGGTCATATTTCAAAATTACAGAGTATCTCTGATAACGATGCTGATTTTGTTGAACCATCAGATATGATAGCTGAACTCTGCCAAGATAATATTAAACTTACTACTCGTATGCGTGTAGCCCATGATATTTGTGATAAATATAATGACTCGGCAACAGCAAGTTTAATTGAAGAATGGATAGATCAAACTGAAAAACGCGCATGGTTCTTATTTGAAACAGGCCGTAAATTGGACTCTTCTGGTCACTAAAATCTAGTGGCTATGAGTGATCATTCCGAATAAGAGACACATATTGTGTCTCTTTATCGTTTGAGTAAGGGAGAATTAAAGATGAGTAAAAAAATTGCTGTACTTGTGGGTAGCTTACGTAAAGATTCCTACAATTTAAAAGTCGCAAAAGTATTACAACAGATCGCTCCACAATCACTTTCTTTAAATATTATTGAAATTGGCGATTTACCGTTTTATAACGAAGATATTGATGTAGATACGCCACCAAAATCTTATGAACGTTTTCGTCAACAAATTGCCAATTGTGATGGTGTTATATTTGTAACACCAGAATATAACCGAGGCTTGCCGGCAGTGATTAAAAATGCTTTAGATGTGGGTTCTCGCCCTTATGGTAAAAGTGTTTGGTCACAAAAACCAGCTGCGGTAGTTTCGGTATCACAAGGTGCTATTGGTGGTTTCGGTGCCAATCATCAGTTGCGACAATCATTAGTTTTTCTTGATATGCCAACACTACAACAACCAGAAGCTTATATTGGTAATATTAACAGTGCTTTTGATGAAAATGGTAATATTAGTGAAAAAACTAAAGCATTTCTTTCATTGATCATTAATAGTTATGCTAATTGGGTTGAAAAACTAAGTTAATAATGATTTATTTTAATATCCACAGCCAATATAATGAGTTGTGGATATGATTAAAGTTATTTAAAACAGATTAAATGAAAAATTTCCAACCTTGCAATGAACAAGAATTATTAAACCGAGCCAGACTCGCTGCAGGTTATAGTTTCGGTGAGATAGCTAACTATTTAAATATTGCTATTCCAGTTAATCTTAATAAGCAAAAAGGTTGGGTAGGTAATTTAATTGAAACTTTTTTAGGCGCTAATGCGGGTAGTAAAGCCGAACGTGATTTTGCTAATTTAGGTATCGAATTAAAAACCATTCCAGTTAATAAACAAGGTAAACCACTTGAAACCACTTTTGTCAGTGTCCTCCCTTTAATGGCTAATCATGGTGTAATTTGGGAAACAAGCCATGTGAAATATAAACTAAGTAAAGTTCTGTGGATCCCTATTGAAGGAGAACGAAGTATACCCCTAGCCCAGAGAAAAGTTGGCCACCCAATATTATGGACACCAACTGAACAACAAGAGCAACAACTTAAACAAGATTGGCAAGAGTTGATGGATATGATTGTACTTGGTCAGATTGAAAAGATTACTGCCCGTTATGGTACTTATTTACAGATCCGTCCTAAAGCTGCTAATGGAAAAGTTTTAACTGAAGCTATTGGCGAAAACGGCCAAATTATATTAACACGTCCACGAGGATTTTATTTAAAAAAATCATTTACGTTACAAATTCTGCAAAATGCTAATTGTTATATTTAAAGTGAGCCAACAATAGTATTCATCCCCCTTTAATCTTGCTTATCTTTTCTATTTTCAAAATACTATTTCTTCCATAAACAATTTTTCATCTTCTGCATATAAACATATTGATAGCTTATTGATATAGCGATCGTTTACCTCAAATTAATAATTAGGCCATCTTATATTTAGTTAAAATAAAAAAGTCCAACTTGAATAAATTGGACTTTTTAAACTCGATATAGTTAAACTAAATCAAACATTAAAATTTTCGAATTTCTTTGATAATTATAAAGTTGTTTCTTTTTAATAGGCAGGTCATCGACTTCAGCTGGATTAAAGCCTTTTTCACGAAACCAGTGAATACTACGAGTAGTCAGCACAAAGATCTTTTCTAACCCCAAATTGTGAGCCGTTTCTGCAATTTTTTCTAATAATAGATCACCGCGTGATGAGTTTCGATATTGAGGATGAATCGCTACACAAGCCATTTCGCCCATTTTTTCTTCTGGATATGGATAAAGAGCTGCACAGCCAATCGTCATATTATCACGCTCAATAATGGTAAATTTGTCAATTTCAATTTCTAACTGTTCTCTTGAGCGTTTAACCAAAATACCTTGTTCTTCAAGTGGACGGATCAATTCTAAAATACCACCGATATCATTTATCGTTGCGGTACGGACTTGTTCTGAATGTTCCATTGACACTTGAGTTCCAATACCATCACGAGAAAATAGTTCCTGCAGAATAGAACCATCCACTAGATAACTGACTAAATGGCTACGACGCACACCATTGCGACATGCTTTTGATGCAGCACGTAAAAAACGCGCTTCACTAGATAAATGCTTACCACTTTGCTCTTTGTTGTTAACGTAATTATCAGCATCAATCGGAAACAGATCGGTAATAACATGATTGTTTTCATCAAGCACGCCTTGCTCAGCACAAAAACTTATTAATTTATCAGCTTTAAGGCGAATAGCAACTTCAGCGGCAACATCTTCAGACGATAAGTTAAAACTTTCACCAGTAACTGATACCCCTACAGGCCCTAATAATACAATTGATCCTCGGTTCAATTGTTCATCAATTGCCTCATTATTAATTCGCCGAATTTTCCCGGTGTGACAATAATCCACTCCGTCATCAACACCTAATGGCTGTGCAATAACAAAATTACCGCTAACAACATTGATATGTGCACCTTGTAAAGGCGTATTATTTAAGCTCATTGATAAACTTGCTGTTATATTGAGCTGTAATAATCCGGTTACCTGTTTAACAATGTCTAAAGTTGCTGCGTCAGTAATTCGAGTATTTTTATGATATCTAGGTTGGATATTATGACTTTTGAGTGATTCATCTATTTGGTTACGAGCACCATTCACAATAACCAATTTAATGCCTAAACTATGCAATAAACCAATGTCACTAATAATACTTGCATAATTATGACTCTTTAGCACTGCACCTGTTAATAAAATAACGAAAGTTTTTCCTTGATGAGCATTAATATAAGGTACCGAATGCCTTAAACCATCAACCAATTCAGTTGTTCTTTCTTTCATCTTATCACCACCAAAATGAATATTTATTCATATTTTTTGTATTTTTATTTATTTTTTAGTTAATAGCAAGTGTTTTTTGATAAGTTCAACAAGCTAAAGTTCAATATTGATGTAGGAAAAAACTTTTATTAAATTCGCTAGGAAATGACAAAACATTAATTTATTAACGATGCTTATAGACAAGAGCCGTCATTAAGACGGCTCAGTAATCATTTTAGTTATTCGAGTGATTCACATTTAAATCTTCTTCATATCAATAACTTTAACAAATCTGCAGTAAACAATCAGTCCTAGTAGGGTACTCATTACGGCCATTATCAAATCAGCTAAGATAGCATAACTAACATTAATTTTGGCCAATTCAGGGATAACTCTCGGGATAATAAAGAAAGACAGGCCACTTAAAGTATACATACAACCCACAGCAAGTCCTTTACGTGTTGGAAACATTTGTTGCATCACAACTAAGGTTAATTGTAGAACACCCCCGGCTGCAAAAAATCCCATCCCGATTGCGGTGACCAAACACATTAATGGCGATAGGTCAAAGTAAAATAATAATAAAACCAATGATGACATTGCAGGTAAGATAAAAATACAATAAATTGGTTTCAAGAATTTTTTCACTATAAAAGCAGTGATAAAGACAGAAACGATTGAAGCAAAACTATAAAAGCTAATAAGCTGTTTAGCTTCAATTAATGGCATATTAACCGCTTTAATTGCAATCGCAGGTAGCCATTGCCAAATAATCACAAAGGTTGCGGTGGTTGTGAATCCCATAATTATCAATAAAACGCCTTCAAAAGCAAAATTTGGTTTACGAATAAAGTAATCATCAGAACCTTGATTACCTTTAATTCTGGTATCTTTAGGTGGAAACTTTTTTGGTAGCAAATTGATTGCATTAATAATTAGATAGGCAGTAAAACCCAAAAATGCCCATCCATACCAAATATCGTATTTATAAAATAATCCAACAATTAGTGGCAGAATAAAACTTCCCATTGAGATAAAAGCTTTAATCAAAACACTAGCCGAACCAGAAGAGCGAGGAAAACATTCAGTTAATGCAGGCATAGACCCTGTATCTAAGAAAGAGTTACCTATACCGATGGCAATAGCTAAACAAAACGCAATATCTATATTATGACAAAATGGCATACTGACGAAAAAGACAATATAACAAGCCATACCTAAATAGATAAATAATTTTCGTCCAAATTTATCAGATAGCATTCCGCCGACAAACATTAAGAAAATTTTTCCAATACCGATTCCTGATGCAACATAACCAAGACCGACATCTACATCGGTATTAAGCTGTTTTGAAATGCCTTCTGCGAACTGCATAATAACAATTAAAGCAATACTTTGTATTATGTAATTAGCATATATAGAGCCAGCAATCCCATAAGAATTGACTCTTTGATTATCCATGTGTAAAACTCCAATATTAACTTAACTAGTTTAAGCGACTAAAAAAACGCAATCGCAATTAATATACAAGTGTTGACTACTATCTGAAAGGAATATGTATCAATTATTTACTGTTAATAGACTATTTATTTACTGTAATTCAAGAATATTCACAATTAATAAATTTATGATATATAGATTGTTTAAATTACAAATTGATGTACTAACATTATCCCGAAACAAATAATTTTTATTTAAAATAATGGTAATTTAATTAGTTTGCAGTTTTTCCAATATTTCAGTAAGAATTAAATTCTCATCTTGGTCAACATTAACAACATGATGAGCGGCATCATGGTATAAAGGTAAACGTTCAGCAAGCACTTTTTCCATCTCATCGGATATCGACATACCCGTTAATGATGGTCGCTGGGCAACATTTGGATCTTTCATCAAACGTGCCGCTAATGTCGCTGCAGGAGCTGAGAGAAAAATAACTGTGCCATGCTGTTTCATAAACTGACGATTTTGCTCAGCTAGTACCATGCCACCACCAGTTGCAATAACTCTATTGGGTTTAGCTGTCTCAATAAGCACTTGGCTTTCTCTAGCTCGAAACCCTTCCCATCCCTCTTTTTCGACAATTTCTGCTACAGTTTTTTGCGTTGTTTCGAGTAGATGACAATCTGTATCAATAAAAGAAAAGCATAACTTATTGGCTAACATTTTACCCATTGTTGTTTTGCCAGCGGCTCTTGCGCCAACTAAAAAAATTGTTTTCTTCATTGTGGGTCCTTTTAAATATACAGATCTGGAAATAAGTTATCTATGCTAGAGACTCATTTAACTTTTTGCAATATTTTTTTACAGTCTAATTCGATATCAACATAACAATATGATTTAAATAAACATAAATAAAAAAATAACTGTAAATAATTTATTACACATTCGATTTTAATCATAGACTATTGTGTCAAACATAGTCATTAACACAATTTTTCTAATCCTCTAAAATAAAGTTCAGTAGCAATTGATTGATGTAATCGCCATTGCAGTACATCTAAGTCTGGGTTAACTTTTTTGAATTCTGGATAAGTCATAAAATAACGAATGGTATTACTACCTACACGGTCATTAATGCTATTTATAATCAATTTTATTTTCTCGTTGCGAAAAGCTTTTAATTCTTTCATAGCTATTGCCACATTTTCAGGAATAGGTAATGAACCGTTTTCCCACTTACGCCATGTTTCGACATCAGTTTTACCGATATATTCACTTGCTTCTGACACTTTTAACATTAAAAAACGGCGATACGCTTGTAATTCTAAATTAGTCATAACTACTCCTTTTTAATCAATTTTAAATTTACTAAACATAATTACTTTATTGATTTAATAAATATTTAAAATGATGATTAAATACCTAAAACCTTAAAATATCGCTCCCATAAAATGAGAGCGAGGCTATTTATAATTTTATTTTCCTGCTAAGGCATCAATTACAGCTTGTTTTGCTTTCTCAGAAAGATCTTTACCGGTCCAAATTTTAAATTGGGCATTTGCTTGACCAATAAACATTTCTCGACCAGAAATCGATTCCCATCCGGCTTTTTCTGCTTCTTGTCTAAATTTGGTATTGTATGGTGTATATACAATATCGTATGCAATTCCTTTACCTTTAAACCAAGCTTGTTCGTAAGGTGTCTGATTTTCAAATTTGCCTTGCATACCTAATGGGGTAGAATTGATAATAATTTGCGCTTCTACTTTATCTCTATCTTCCCATGCAATCGTTTTAAGATTAAATTCTTTAGCTAGTGCCTCTGGAAGATCAGTAACAATATCCGTTACCGTAATGTCGTGATAACCAAGGTCTTGTAAACCAACAACCGCAGCCCTAGCCGCACCACCAGCGCCAAGTAGTAAAACCTTCTTATACTCAGCAGGTAGTTTTTTTTGTGCTAATGGTTGCATAAAACCAATAATATCAGTGTTATCACCACAAAGTTTGTCACCATCCCAATAAACTAAGTTAGCTGCTCCCGCTTTTTTGACGTGTTCGGTAACTTCATCTAAATAAGGAATAATAGTTTGCTTATGTGGAATAGTGACACATAAACCACGAATATTAAGTAATCTTACTGATTTAAATAAAGTAGCAATATCTTCGGGTGGTGTAGGAAATGGCACCAATACAGCAGGAATACCATAATCTTGAAATGACGTTGTATGAATAAGTGGGCTCATACTATGCCCTAGTGGATAACCGATAATGCCATAGATACTGTATGGCGTGAACTGACTCATACTATCTCCTTGAAAGTAAGAAAATTAGGCCTAACAGATAATATCTGAATTCAATAGTATTAAAACATATTTGTTATTAAATTAAATAGTTTTATATTGAACAACACAACATGAACTACGATATAATAGTTTTGCTAAAAATAACAACTCTCGGTATATTTATTTTTTTCAATTAGAAACTTATTTTTGTGCATAAATAAGATAATGCTTGAGAATTTACCTGTAAAAGCGTATACTTCGCTACCTCATTATTATGGGTGTAGTGTGAGAGGTGAGACTGCTTCTCAAAAGAACTGCAGCGAACTAAAAGCCTGACGAGGTTAATTCCATTAACATATTACGCCCTAGGCTTAAGCATAGAAATTTTGGAGAATTATTGACATGTCACGAGTATGCCAAGTAACAGGAAAAGGTCCTTTAGTGGGAAATAATCGTTCTCATGCGATGAATGCTACTAAACGTCGTTTTCTACCAAACCTTCAAACTCACCGTTTCTGGATTGAGAGTGAAAAACGTTTTGTAAAATTGCGTGTATCAGCTAAAGGTATGCGTACTATCGATAAAAAGGGTATTGATGCAGTTTTAGCTGAACTTCGTGCCCGTGGTGAAAAGTACTAATAAGGAAACCATATCATGGCTAAAGGTGTACGTGAAAAAATTAGATTAGTTTCTTCTGCTGGTACCGGTCATTTTTATACCACTAGCAAAAACAAAAGAACCATGCCTGAAAAAATGGAGATCAAAAAATATGATCCTGTTGTTCGTCAGCATGTTGTTTATAAAGAAGCTAAAATTAAATAGTTTTATCTAGCAATAAAAAACCCAGCTTAAGCTGGGTTTTTTTATGTTTTCAATAATCACATCATAAAATTTATTAAATTAGATGCATAAAAAAAGCTTCAGTTACCTGAAGCTTTTTAGAGTAAATTTCTATTTTAAATATTCTTGCTCATAAGCTCTTGCCTTTTTATCATCAAAGACATGTTCCCAACGCGCAATAACAATCGCAGCTAATGCATTACCAACAACATTAACCACCGTTCTACCCATATCTAAAATACGTTCAACCCCCATAATATAACCGATACCTTCTAGTGGAATACCAACACTACCAAGTGTTGCTGATAGAACTAAAATAGAAGCACCTGGTACTCCAGCAATTCCTTTTGAAGCAATCATTAATGTTATTACAATGATTATTTGATCTAAGATACTTAAATCCATACCAAATAACTGTGCTAAGAAGATAACCGTGATACTTTGGTATAATGTCGAACCATCAAGGTTAAATGAATATCCAGTAGGAATAACAAAGCTTGTGATCGCTTTTGGTGCTCCATAGGCTTCCATCTTTTCAATGATTTTTGGTAATGCTGTTTCTGAACTTGCTGTCGAAAAAGCAATAACTAATTCTTCCTTCAATATTTTTAATAAAGTAAAAATATTGAATTTACATAGTTTACAAACTGCACCTAATACCACTAATGTAAAAATGATCATTGCGGAATACACAGTTAGAATCAGTTTTAATAGCGGTAGTAAAGAAGCAAAACCATATTTAGCAACAGTTACGGTAATTAATGCAAATACACCAATTGGCGCATAACGCATAATCATATTGGTCACTTTAAACATAGTATCTGAAACTACTTTCAAGAAGAACACAAATGGTTCACGCTGTTTATCTGGTAATGACATTAAACCTAAACCAAAAAATACACAGAAGAAAATAACCGGTAAAACTGCACCATCCGTCATTGCTTTAAATATATTTGCTGGAATCATGTCTAAAATCATGACAATCAAACCGTGAGGTTTGCCACTTAACTCTTCGGCTGCTTTAGTATATTTACTAATATCAGTTGTGGCTAAAGTTGAAGAGTCAATACCAGCACCGGGTGCAAAAACATTACCCCATAAAAGACCTAATAAAATAGCAATTGTTGTAATGATTTCGAAATAAAGAATGGTTTTAAATCCTAGTGTTCCTAAACGTTTAGATCCACCAATTCCAGCAATACCTAATGTCAGTGTACTAAGTATAATTGGTAGAACTATCATCTTAATTAAACGAATAAAAATATCACCTGCTGGTTGGAAAATATTAACAATTGAAAATTGGTAATATGAATGTAACGCATGATTAGGATCTGCTAGTTCATATAGAAAAGCACCAACAGCTACACCTAAAATCAAGGCAATTAATATTTGCCATGCAAGATTAGTTAAGATTTTTTTTATTAAGAAAGACATGTAATTCTATTCCTTTTCACTATTTTCGAAAATAAAAAAGGATTAGTCTGTGAGGCTAATCCTTTTTTATAATTAAAATTATTGTTCGGATTCTTGATTTGAATTATTACTATCCTCGCTCTGTGAAGATAATTCTGATTCAACTTCATCCTCTGTTTCGGCAATTCGTTGTAATCCAACAACTTTCTCATTTTCAGCGGTTCGGATTAACGTAACCCCTTGCGTGTTTCGCCCAACAACACTAACTTCGGATACTCGAGTTCGTACTAAAGTTCCAGCATCAGTAATCAGCATGATTTGGTCGGTTTCTTCAACCTGCACTGCACCAACTACAGCACCATTTCGTTCACTCACTTTAATAGAGATTACGCCTTTCGTTGCTCTTGATTTAGTTGGATATAACTCTTGTTCAGTACGTTTACCATAACCATTTTGAGTTGCTGTTAAAATTGTACCATTACCACGAGGGACGATAAGTGATACAACTTTATCATCGCCTTCTAATTTAATACCTCGAACACCTGTTGCTGTTCTACCCATACAACGGACTTTATTGGCAGGGAATCGTACGACTTTACCATTAGCTGAGAATAACATAATGTCTTCAGTATTGGAAATTTGTGAGACTTCATCACCATCGTCAAGCTCATCAATAATAGCATCATCATTGAGTTCTTCATCATCAACAATATCTGCTGTTTCGTTACTGGTTAAATCAACGCCAATTAACTCATCATCATCACGTAAGTTAATGGCAATAATGCCACCACTTCTCGGACGACTAAATTCAATTAATGAAGTTTTCTTAACCGTACCTTGAGCTGTCGCCATAAACACACAATGCTCATCATCAAATTCACGAACAGGTAGAATCGCGGTAATACGTTCATCTGCTTCCAATGGTAATAAATTAATAATTGGACGACCACGTGAGCCTCGACTGGCCTCAGGTAATTGATAAACTTTCATCCAATATAATCGGCCACGAC
Source organism: Gilliamella sp. M0320 (assembly GCF_016101635.1). NCBI lineage: Bacteria > Pseudomonadati > Pseudomonadota > Gammaproteobacteria > Orbales > Orbaceae > Gilliamella > Gilliamella sp. M0320. The sequence goes on along the minus strand of NZ_JACFQD010000003.1, from coordinate 9,780 downwards.
TTGAGAAACAAAGAATCGTGTCATGAGTATTTGCAACCAATAATTTTTCGACAAAATCTTCTTCTTTAATTTTCGTTGCCGATTTACCCTTACCGCCTCGGCGCTGAGCTTCATAATCGGATAACGGTTGGTATTTTACATAACCTTGATGAGAAAGCGTAACTACAACATCTTCTTGAGCAATAAGATCCTCAATATTGATATCCGCACTACTTGCTGTAATTTCAGTTCGTCTTGCATCTTGGAATTGATCTCGAACAGCTTCAAGCTCTTCGCGAATAACTTCCATTAATCTTTCTGGACTCGCTAGAATATGTAATAAACCAGCAATTTGAACTAATAGTTCTTTATATTCATCAAGAATTTTCTCGTGTTCAAGTCCTGTTAGACGATGTAATCGAAGATCTAAAATTGCTTGGGCTTGAGCTTCAGAAAGATAATAATGGCCATCACGAATACCAAACTCAGGCGCTAAATCTTCAGGACGAGCGGCATCATTACCCGCTTTTTCAAGCATTGCCGCAACATTACCTAGTTGCCAAGCTTGCGATAATAATTTAGCTTTCGCTTCAGAAGGAGTCGCCGCAGCACGAATTAATTCAATAACAGGATCAATATTAGCCAATGCTATCGCTAAACCTTCCAACACATGTGCTCGTTCACGAGCTTTGCGAAGTTCATAGATAGTTCGACGCGTTACGACTTCACGGCGGTGAAGAACAAACGCTTTGATCATTTCTCGTAAGTTTAATAGTTTCGGTTGACCTTTATGTAAGGCAACCATATTAATCCCGAAAGAAACCTGTAGTTGAGTTAATGAGAAAAGATTATTTAAAACGACTTCGCCAACAGCATCACGTTTGATTTCAATAACAATGCGCATACCATCTTTATCTGATTCATCACGCAATGCTGAAATACCTTCAACTTTTTTGTCTTTAACTAGCTCAGCTATTTTTTCGATCAGTTTTTTCTTATTAACTTGATAAGGGATCTCATTAACAATGATCGTTTCACGACCACTATGATCATCAACTTCAATCGTTGCTTTAGAACGAATGTAAATGATACCACGGCCAGTCCGATACGCATTTTCGATACCTTTGCGACCATTAATTAAGGCCGCAGTAGGGAAGTCAGGGCCATGGATATACTCCATTAAACCATCAACAGAAATATTTTCATCCTCAATAAATGCTAAGCAACCATTGATAACTTCTGCTAGATTATGAGGAGGAATATTGGTTGCCATACCAACAGCAATACCTGACGAACCATTAATTAATAAATTAGGAATGCGAGTTGGCAACACGTCAGGAATCATTTCTGATCCATCATAGTTTGGTGAAAAATCTACTGTTTCTTTATCTAAATCAGTTAATAATGCACCGGCAAACTTTTGCATACGAATTTCGGTATAACGCATTGCTGCCGCCGAGTCACCATCGACAGAACCAAAGTTACCTTGGCCATCAACAAGCATATAACGTAATGAAAATGGTTGTGCCATACGAACAATAGTATCATAAACAGCAGAATCACCATGTGGATGATATTTACCGATTACGTCCCCAACAACACGAGCAGATTTTCGGTAAGGTTTATTCCAGTCGTATCCAGCTTCATGCATAGCGAATAAAACCCGTCTATGAACAGGTTTGAGTCCGTCGCGGACATCAGGTAAAGCTCGCCCGACAATAACAGACATCGCATAATCAAGATAAGAGGATTTTAATTCGTCTTCAATATTGACGGGGGTTATTTCTTTGGCTAGTTCGGTCATAACACCAGGTTCTCTTATTAACTTAAATCTTAAAATAGTTCATAATTATAGCATAAAATCGCTATTAATGCAGAACAAAACTATTTTTATTTCATCTTATTCTGTATGAATAAACAATGTATTTTCAATTAATTGGCTTAAACAGTTTAAAATCATTGCATGCATTTCATAGGCCATCACCTTTTTGTAAGATGGAATTCTAATTTCAATATCATTTTGCCCAAGTAATCCGATCACTTCTCCACCATCAAATGCAGTTAAGGCAACAATTTTCATATCTTTAATTACGGATTCTTGAACAGCACGAATAATCGAACGGCTATTACCTTCACAAGTTGAAATAACTAAGATATCACCTTGTTGCCCTAAAGCTTGAATTTGTCGAGCATAGATTTCTTCGTGATTAGATATCGCACTTAACAATACATTATCAGATACTAATGCAATAGCCGGAATACTTGGTCTTTCAATATCAAGACTGGTAATTAACCGAGAGGTAAAACTTTGTATATTTGCGGCAGCTGAGCCATTACCACATCCCATAATTTTATTACCATTAAGTAATCCTTCAACGATAATATTAGCAGCTTTTTCAATTGAAGAGCCTAGAGATTCGGCCATAACAATTTGAGTTTGAATACTTTCAGTAAAATAATTTTTTATTAAATCTTGCACGTTTTTCACCTGACCATTAAAACGCATTAATTATCCATTTTTGACTTTTTCCCGTTATGGCAAAAACATCAAACCTAAACTCTGTATCTTCAATATTTAATTTATTTTTTAACATCCAATGTTGAGCAGCCTGTTTAATTCTGTTTTGTTTAGTGAGCGAAATAGTCATTTCAGCCTCGCCAAAATTAGCATTTTTTCGATATCTAACTTCAACAAAAACAAGACAACTCTTATCTCGCATGACTAAATCAATTTCACCGATTCGATATAAGCTATTTTGATCAAGTAACACAAGTCCTTGATTGGCTAAAAATTGGCAAGCAATATGTTCATAATGCTTGCCGATATCTTTAGTTTTCGTTCTGTTCCGAGGACGATTGGGATGTAACATAGGCATATTGTTGCCATGCAAGTGTTCGAGTCACTTCACATTGATTACTGGTTGATAATTTACCAGTCATTCCATCTAAAAAATTAGGTTGATAAGAGTCTAATTGATTAAAACGATTAGCTAATCGCCACGCATCGATTCCCATAGCGTATAATCGTGTTAAAGAATAATCTTTTTGAATATTGCTAGGAATCACTGCCGTTGTCTTTTCTGATGAATTAATAATCAAAGGAATGTCAGAATATTCCGTTTGATTCATATCATAATAAAAGTCATTCGAAGCATTTGCCACATGACTTTTAGAACTTGAATAAAGCGCTATTGGTGAAGAACCATTACCTACTGTCTTACCCGCCCCCATATCTAGCATTGGTTTTATCAAGGTTAATTCGTCATAAGATGCATAAATATAAATTGCATCAAATCCAGAAGAGGAACCATTTGAGGTCATTGAAGCTGAGCCATCATCACTATTAAATGCAATCGGACTACCGGTTAAACTTATTCCACTACTATGATTAATATTGGCGCGTAAAGTATTTAAATTACCAACATATTGTACATAAGCTTGTGAGCCATTAGAAATTTGCGACCATTGCTTAGCAAAGCTTTGGGCTACACGCCTACCCAAGTCATTTTGTGGTATAACTAACAATGGCTTTTGTTTATTTTGAGCAAAAATATGGTCAGCAGCATCCTTTGCTTCATCTTCAGGAGATAACGCAAAAAAGCACATTTTGTTAGCGGAAACTGTTCCATCATCAACCTTATTCAATGCTAGAACTGGGATATTTGGTGCTAACTGCTTTATTTTACTTACTTCAGACTTCAATAATGGACCAACGATTAAATCGACATTTTGTTCTTGCGCTTGCTGAATTAAATTATCCATTGGTACTGACGTTGTATCTAAAACAATAACATTTTGTTGTGGTTCTTGAGGATAGAACTTAACTGCATCAACATATCCTTGACGAATAGTATTACCAAATATTCGAGAAGATCCATTCAAAGGTAATAGTAAAGCTACTTTTTTGGCATTAGCATTATCAACAGCAAGTGTTTGTTCACCTGTTATAATCGCAACAATATTTTGTGCAGGATGATCGGGATATTTTGCAGCCCAATCCAAAATAGCTTGTTTTAGTTGATTTTTACGATTTGTATTTTTCGCTTCAAGCACTTCTGGACTATCACCGTCTTGAATAGAAATTTGTCTATTATTACTTTGATATGTATAACTTAAATCAATCCAACCTTTCAATATGAAGTCATTTTCAAGTACGGCAATTTTACTTAGTTGATTTGTCGATAATTTGCTAAAGAAATTCCAGGTTTTATTTAAAATTTGTTTTTTTAATTTTTCAGGTGCAAATTTTTGTAAAGACAAATAATCATTCGCTTGTTCATTAATCTTTTTAGCTTTTTTGTCTAAGGCTAATTTGATTGAATAATAACGATATGATTGTGAATCATTTAATTTCTCGATAGATAATTGGCTAAGATTAAATGGTTGCCCTTTTCTAGTTGCTATTTCACCTTGAGATAACAATTGGTCTTTTTGTTGTTCTACATTAAGATTAGCTGGTAGTTGAGATAATAATTTATTTGCTTGAGAAAGTTTATTCTCGTTTATTAATGCTCTTATTGCCAATAACTGCCAATCGATTTTAGCACTTCCTGAGCTAGTATCTACCTGCGATAAATAATAATTGGAGTCTTTAGTTTCATCGTATTTACCGCTTTTTGATGAGCTAAGATGACATCCAACTAAAAGTGAAAATAATGCTAAAATAACAATAGCATAAAAGGATTGTTTTAATTTCATAACCATTCTCTTATAATTTCTCATCCCCAAATTCGCTGTACATGTACAGTAACTTCTTCACGATCATGAAAAAGTTGCTTAGCCTGAATTTGTACATTTATTTGGCTGTTATTTAGTTCTTCTATTAGTAATTGTAAATTTTGTTTTACTTCTTCATAACGTTTTTTCATTGGTAGTTTGAGATTAAAAATTGCCTCTCTACACCAACCATTAATTAGCCATTTAGCTATTAACTCTGTTACTTTGGCTGGTTTTTCAACCATATCACACACCAACCAATAAATATTATGCTTTTTAGGTATAAATTTAAAGCCATCTTCACGATAATGTTTAACTTGTCCTGTTTCCATTAATTTTTCATTCATAGGACCATTATCTATAGCATATACCATCATACTTCTTTTGACCAATTGATAAGTCCAACCGCCTGGACACGCTCCTAAATCAACAGCGTTTAAACCACCTTTAAGTCGTTCATCCCATTCTTCATAAGGAATAAAAATATGAAAAGCTTCTTCCAATTTTAATGTTGAACGACTTGGTGCATCAGATGGAAATTTTAACCTCGGTATACCCATATAAAAAGGAGAGTTATTTTGACTCAGAGAATAGCCAACATAACAGCTATTATTATTGATAAATAATAAATGAATAACTGGTCTAGACGGATTTTGTACTTTTAACAAAATACGTTTGTTACGTAATGCCTGGCGAAGTGGAACAGTAAACTTTCGGCAAAATCCTGCTAATTGTTTACCTTCATTAGTATCTGCCACTTCAACACGTAAATCACCAGCTTTATCAACAATACCAGATAAAAAATTAATTATTGGCGTAATACGATCTTCTGTTGGTAAATCAGCCAATAATTCACCAGCAACAAACATTTGTCTAGCAAAAATAAGTGTTCGAAAAGGAATTTCTTTAATCAACAATTGAGCGTCACCATCTTGATAGCATTCAAATATCACATAACCGCTGTTTTCTTTGACTTTGGCAAATCCAAATATCTCTTTTTGTGCGGCTCTATCTGTTATTTCTGCTGCACATTCTTTTTCAAATCCTGGTCGACAATACAAAATTATTTTGTTCAGTTTTTGCATATTCTTTCTTTAAATTATTTGAAAATATTATAAAGTTATCAAATTAATCTGATTGGACTTTATTTGTATATAAAGGCGCTTCACCTTTAGGTCGAGTTTTGAATCGTCGATGTAACCACATATATTGTTCTGGTGCTTTTAATATTTCGTGTTCAATCGCTTTGTTCATAAAAGTAGCCGCTAGTACATCATCATCTATAGGATAGCCTTTAAGCTCAGGTGTAACGTAAACAGTATAGTGCCCATTCTTTTCTCGTTTAGGGGTGAAAGGAATAATTGCAGGCTGACTTAATTTAACTAAAATTCGAGTTCCAATGGTCGTTGCTGCTTTTTCTACCGCAAAGAGTGGCGCAAAAACGCTATTCTTAGGACCATAATCATGATCTGGCGCATACCAAAGCAGTTCACCATTCTTTAAGGCTCTTATCATGCCTTTAGTATTATAGCGATCTAACATATATTTATTCGATTTTAAACGCCCTTTTAATTGTACATAATCCATCACAGGGTTGTCGTTTGGTCGATAAACACCTACACCTGGATGACTCATACCTAAAATACGTGCACCGAGTTCTAGCGTTAAAAAGTGAATACCAATTAACAAAACACCCTGTCCGGACTGTTGTATCTGAGTGATATGTGAATCACCTTCAATTGAAGAGTGTTTTTTAAGTCTTTTGTCGGACCAGAACCATGCCATACCAGTTTCAAATATAGCAAGTCCTGTGGAAATAAAATTATCTCTTAATATTTTATCTCGTTCTTGTTCGGATTTATCAGGAAAGCATAATTTTAAGTTTTGCCTTGCGGTCTCTTTACGCTTGCCAATTAATTTCATCGAAAGTAATCCTAAACCTTTCCCTAATTGATAAATAACCGGATATGGCAGTAAAACGATCAAATATAAAATAAAAATGCCAAACCAGGTTAACCAATAGCGAGGATGTAATAATCGTTTTGTAAAAATAGGATGAATTTCTTGATTTTGACTCATATTAAGATTAAATAACCATTTAAACAAAGTTAGTCATTATATACCAATATCTTCAGTTATGCGGCAGAAAAATAAAATAATCAAAGATAACTAAACTTCTTATCATGAAGTTGTTTGAAAAGATTACATAAAAAAACACATATTAAGGATTAAATTGATTAATCCCTAATAATCAATTTTTACTTATAATTTAGAAAAAATATACCCTAAAAGGGTATTTCTCAAAATTTGTTAAGCTTTAAATTGCTACTGGCGCTTTTATTGCTGGATAAGGATCGTAATCAACAATTTCAAAATCTTCAAATTCATAATCAAAAATTGTAGGTGGTCTGCGTTTAATTACAAGCTTAGGCAATGGTTTTGGCTCACGGCTTAATTGTAAATGTGTTTGTTCCATATGATTGGAATACAAATGGGTATCGCCACCTGTCCAAACAAAATCACCAACTTCTAAATCGCATTGTTGAGCAATCATATGAACTAATAACGAATAACTAGCAATATTAAATGGTAATCCCAAGAATACGTCACATGAACGTTGATAAAGTTGACATGACAGCTTACCTTGAGCTACATAAAATTGAAACAGAGCATGACAAGGTGCTAACGCCATTTGATCAAGCTCACCAACATTCCATGCCGAAACTATCATTCTTCTAGAGTCTGGATCATTTTTAATTTGTTCGATTAGTTGCGAAATTTGATCTATTTGTCGACCATCCGCAGCGCCCCAAGCGCGCCATTGTTTGCCATAAACAGGACCAAGATCACCATTTTTATCGGCCCATTCATCCCAAATTGTTACTTTATTATCTTTTAAATAATTAATATTAGTATCACCTTTAAGAAACCAAAGTAACTCGTAGATAATTGAACGTAAATGACATTTTTTTGTGGTCACTAATGGAAAACCATCTTGCAAATTAAATCGCATTTGATGACCAAAGATCGATAAAGTCCCTGTACCTGTTCTATCCGATTTAGCCGTTCCTTCGTTTAAAATTTTTTGCATTAGTGATAAATACTGTTTCATTTTTTAATAGCCTTATTGTTAAATCTATATGCATATAAAAGCATCAAGATACCACCAATGATCATAGGGAGACAGAGAATTTGTCCCATACTGATTATATTTAAAAATAATCCTAATTGTTCATCGGGTTGTCTAAAGAACTCAATTATAAACCTAAATATGCCATAACAAACTAAAAATAGTCCTGAGACTGCACCAACTGGACGAGGTTTGCGAATAAATAAATTTAAAATAATAAATAATACTATACCTTCAAATACCATCTCATAAAGTTGTGAAGGGTGACGAGGTAAAACACCGTTTAATTGGCTGTATAAGGAAAACCATTCCGGATTTGCTTGAACAAACATAAAATCAGCATGTGATGAAGTAGGGAATAACATACCGATTGAAGAATTAGTTACTCGGCCCCACAGTTCACCGTTAATAAAATTACCAAATCGGCCAAACATTAAACCAAGCGGTACTAATGGAGCTACAAAATCAGCTACTTGCATAAAGGTCTTTTGTGTTTTTTTAGCAAAGATAGCAATAACACAAATGGCACCAATCAAACCACCATGGAAAGACATTCCTCCTTCCCAAACTCTGAATAGAATAGCGGGATCTTCACAAAATGCATCAAAATTATAAAATAATACATAACCTAATCGCCCACCAATAAAGAGGCCTAAAAAACCCCAGAACAATAGGTTTTCAACTTGTTGTGATGTCCAATTGCTATTGGGTTTATTAGCTCGACGTTTAGCTAAAAACAAAGCACCAAGCACACCAAATAGGTACATTGCACCATACCAATGTAATGAAATAGGTCCGATTGAGAAAGCAATTGGATCAAAATTGGGAAATTGTAAAAATTGATTCATTTTTTAATACGCTGTTTATTTTTTCGTTTGTGAGCAAAGAAGTTAAACCGTTTTTTCTTAGAAAGATTTGTTACAGGTTCTTCTACTTCAGATTGTATAGTAAATGCAGGCAAAGAAAACTCCTTCATTGCTTTGCGATATACATCACGCTTAAAAGCAATAACCTGTCGTATAGGATACCAATAACTTACCCATTTCCAATCATCAAACTCAGGAGTTGAAGACATATTTAAATTAATAACTGACGTATCAGAAATTAATTCTAATAAAAACCACTTTTGTTTTTGACCGATACATACCGGCTGATTATCCCAACGAATCATACGTTTTGGTAATTTATACCTTAACCAACCATTGGTAACCGATAAAATTTTAACGTCTTTAGGTAGTAATCCTACTTCTTCATTTAGTTCACGAAACATTGCCTGTTCTGGCGTTTCATTAAGTTTTATTCCGCCCTGAGGAAATTGCCAAGAGTTTTGCCCATAACGCCGAGCCCAAAGCACTTGACCATACCTGTTACAAATAACTATTCCTACATTTGGACGGTAGCCATCATTATCGATCACTGACTACCTCAAAAAATTTATTTTTATATTGTTGAATTGTTTCACACATACAACAATAAATAAATAGGAAAATGATATTAATAGAATAAATATAATATCATACAGTCGATTTTGGTGATAATTTAATAATTGTCATAATAGTAATTATCGTGAAGGTAACCTCTATAGCTAAACTACCTAAAGAGCCTATCCATAAGCTATATATTATCCATAAAATACTACTTAGTAATATTAACAATAGTATATTATGTTGTTCAACATCCAAATAATACAATTTAACAATTAATTACGGGATTGTTGTATATTTTTCAATAAAATCAGAAACCAAAAACTGATACAGAAAGTTTAGATTATCCATTGTTTACTATTCAGGGAAATAGCTCTGAAAAATAATTAACAAAAATACATTAATCCTAGAAAGCAAAAAAGCCCAGCATTGCTGCTGGGCTCGTGTATTTAAAAGTCTGGCGGCACCCTACTCTCACATGGGTAATACCCACACTACCATCGGCACTACGGCGTTTCACTTCTGAGTTCG